>CAYLVL010000249.1:0-4554 GCA_964387135.1 uncultured Planctomycetota bacterium | reverse complement strand
AAATTCACCCGTCGCACTGTGTCGGCCGAAAACCCGACTTCCGCAACGGTCTCATACTGCGATTTCGCGGCGGCTTAACCATCGGCAGGCATTCGCATTCTTTAGAAGCTCTTCAGTTCTTGTCGATTTTGGGGTTTGCATCATGAGGTGTTATTATGAAAAACGTTGATGATGAGTACGAAGCTTTCTATTGTAAGGGGCGCGAAAATGAGCGAAGATGCGAAGAACAAGGATGTAGTAATCGTCGGCGCCGGGCCTGCCGGGCTTTCCGCGGCGATCTACACTCGACTCGATCAGTGGAGCACTCTGGTTCTGGAGAGCGATTGGATAGGTGGGCAGGGAGCTATCGCCTGGACGGTGGCGAATTACCCGGGCTACGCGCCCGGCGACGGTAAAGCGCTTATGGAGGCCATGGGAAAACAAGTAATCCTGCCTCCACCCGCGGGCGTGGGTGCCGAGTTGAAGCACGAGAAGGTTATAGACATTGATCCCGAAAAGCTTGCAGTTATTACCGAGGCAGATCGATATGAAGCGAAAGCTGTCATCCTGGCCACCGGAAGCAGGATGCAGACCCTGGGTATTCCGGGAGAGAAGGAGTTTGCGGGAAGGGGAGTGTCTTACTATGCCGTTTGTGATTTGGAGAAGTTCGCCGGTAAGAAGGTCCTGGTGGTCGGGGGCGGAAATTCGACTGTGAAGAGCGCCCTGCTGGCCAAGAGCGTAGCCGTGCAAGTGGTTGTGATTCACCGCAGAGACTCGATGAGAGCGTATCCCGCCATGGTAGGCAAGCTTAGGAAGAGCGGGATTCCAGTACGCTATGACACTGAATTGAAAGAGATCAAGGGCAGCGATCGAGTTACCGGAGCGGTGCTGGCCAATCGCCTGACCGGTGAGAAACAAGAGATACCGGTGGATTGGGTGGTGATTTCCGTAGGCACCGAACCGAATACTGAACTGGCGCGGAAGATCGGGCTTGAGATGACCGGGAAGCACGTGAAAGTCAACGACCGGATGAGAACAAGCAGGGAGGGGATTTTCGCCTGTGGGGAGCTTACCCCGGGTCCTTGCCATCTCATCAACGCTGCTGCGGACGGGGCCTCTGCCGGAATGGCTGTCAGCGAGTACCTGGCATTACAGATGGTCAGGAGGGGAGAAACCTTCGAGGGCGCCAGGAACGGCAAGTATGCAGATGATTATGCAGCCATGCTGGGACCGAACTGATACCCGGGCAATAAACCTATTCTGCCTTCATTACGCCTGGTATGGCCTTTGTCCTTCAGTTTTCCGTATAATCTGCACGTGCCCCATCGACCACGGGAATCTCTCGAGCAGTTCCAGGAGCGCGTACGTCGCCTCGAGAAGCCTTACCTGACCTCCCCGATGTATTCCAGGGCGGGATGGCCCGCGCTCGGGCTGGGTGTCCTGCTCTGGCTTATCGAAATCATCCTTCCCGGAAGCCAGCTTCTTAGCGCCTTTATCGGGCTCGTGCTTATCGGTGCCGGGGTCGGCGCGATAATCATGAGTCTCATCAGCGCCCATTCGGAGGGTGTTGAGGAATCCGAGCGCGCCAGGCTGATCAGGGAAAGAGACTCCCTGTCAAGGTGCCTGTACTTGGAGGGAAAGGTCCCCGACGGGAAGGGGAATGTAGGACGTTGCAGGCTCTATGAGTTCGACATGGTTGATTATCCGTACTGCATCTACTGCAAGGAGTACACGGCGTCGGAAGGCGAACCGGAGGTGTAGGGAACGTCTTCGGCGAAAGGAATACGGGGGGGTAAGAGTCGCCCACAGACCCGTAGGGAACAGAGTCAGTGACCGCATAGCAGCAAGTCGGTGGGCGGCACCCGGGATTTCAGAATGAGGGGAAAAAGGAGTCACCCGCGGATTGCCCGCGGGTGTAATCGTTTGCATTCCGTGTCGTCGGTTACTCTTACCTTGTCTCGAGATAGAACTCGTGAATCAGCGCGGCTCCTGCCTGCACAATCAGCGCGAACTCGAGCCTGTACTGCTGCTCCCTGACTCCAAGCGTTCCATTGCGGAAATAATCCTCATCGTTGCCGTCGTTCACCGTAATCAGGTCCCATGCGCCCTGATGAGCCTCGATTATGTCGTCGACATCCGGGTCCTGGAACCAGTGCGTGATCCGGTAGTAGAACAGCCATAGATCCCACCATCCGCTGCCGACACCCACCTTGTACTCGGTCGTCCCCTCCGGCACTATCCCAAGCTCGATCATCGCCTCAAGCTGCTCCTCACCGGGCTCACCCATGAAGTAAGCGTCCGAGCCTTCCTCGTGCCAGCTTGTCAGCTTCGGGTAGGAAATCGTGTCCACGTAGCCCATCGAGTTCGTGTTCTCCATGATCGTGTCTTCGGAGAAGCACATGTGGTTCGTCATCCAGCATGTGTACCACAGAAGCGACGCGACTCCCGGATAGTCCGCGTAGACCTCGCCCGTTGATGACTCGGCAAGGTCGCGGAAATATCCCAGAAGCTCGCTGTCCGTGAATCCGTCATCGGGGGCGGGAAGGCTCTCGAAGAGCTCGTCCGATTCATCGATAAGCCCGCTGTCCTGCCGGAGAATTCCCGCCCAGTTCTCGAACGGATCACCCTGGAGCAGGCCATGGTCGTCGTTGCGAGCGTGCGCGGGGCAGGTCATGTCTTCAAGCAGGTGCATCGTGAATCCCAACGTGTAGAACGAGTAGAGAAGATCCAACTTCGTCTTTGCGTTCTTGTATCGCTCGATGGCGAGCTGGAACGTGAAATCGTTCTCCACGCCTAGCTGCGTTCCCTGTCCGAATCCCCACTCGAAGATGTTCAATTCGGCAATGGCGGGTGGCGATACACTGTCGTCCCATTTCTTTATGAAATCCGATGAGCTTGTCGGGAGCGATAGCTGCTGCGCCGGTGACGTTATGTGGCAGCTCGCGCGGTTAGGGAACGGAGCCTCGAGGTCTTCCATCACCGAGCCGAGCGCGATCGCGTCCGCGAAAAGCCCCCCGAGCCAACTGTTCAGAACCTTCTGGAACTCGGTATCGGAGGTGTAATGCTGCTTGTAGTACTCGACTATATAGCCGCTCAGGCTGTTGTGAGCGGGGCTCCCCCACTGTGCGTCTCTTTCCGTCTCGTCCGGGGCTTGAACGGGTCTGTCCGGACGCGCAAAGCTGATCGCCCAATCGCCGCTCTCCTCGTTGCCCACAACATACAGCCTGCTCTCGATTTGTCTCCCGCTTGGATCGTCCGGGTGCTGAAGTCTGAAATCGACTTCCATGCAATCCGATCCGCCCTCCGAGACAACCGCCTCATCAAGCGCGCGACCGAGGTACGGCAGTATCTCTCTAACAAGCTCCAGCCTCGGGGCGTCCTCAGGATTCGCCAGGTATCCTGCCGCCAGATCGATATCCTGGGCGATGCAAGCGTCCGCGAACGCCGCGAGCACATCCCGCGCTCCCGAAAAATCATCGCTTTGCGAGTCGGGTGAGAAAGGACCCTCTCCTCCCGAGCATCCGGCGAGCATCAGAATCATAATGCCCGCAACTATCGGTATCGCAGTAATCCACTTCATTCTCGACATATAACGACCCTCCTTGGACTCTTCGCCCTCACCAGGGCTTGGTGGCTGAAATTTCGTCTACTTCTCTCGCGCGAATTCCCATTTACCCCCGATCACAACCGCCTCGACGTGATTCACTGCATGATGGTATGGAACTTCCGCCAGGTCGGGCACATCCCAGACCACCATGTCCGCCGCCTTGCCTTTTTCAAGTGAACCGATCTCCCCCTCAAGTCCGAGCGCCTTGGCGGCGTTGATTGTCGCCATGCTGAAAGCCTCTTCCGGCTTCAGCCCATAGTATAAGCATGCAGCGTTCAGTGTCCACTGGACATTCTCTGTTCTCGACGAGCCGGGATTGTTGTCGGTCGCGATCGCGAGCAGGCATCCCGCGTCGATCATCTTCCTGCACGGCGCGAACGGCTTCTTGAGAAAGTAGCTCGTTCCGGGAAGAAGGCACCCGACCGTCTCCGATTCGGCAAGCTTCTTGATCCCGCTATCGGTGATCGCGATCAGGTGATCGACCGACAGCGCCCCGATCTCCACGCACATTTCCGTGCCTCCAAGCGGCACGATTTCGTCGCAATGCACCTTCGGCTTCAGACCATGCTTCAGTCCGGCCTCCAGAATGCGCTTCCCCTGCTCAACTGTGAAAACGGCGTCCTCGATGAAAACATCGCAGTAATCCGCGAGCTTCTCCTTCGCGACCCTGGGGATCATCTCGCCGACCACCAGATCGACATACCCCTCCGGATTCTCCCTGAACTCCCTCGGGATCGCGTGCGCTCCGCAGAATGTGGCTTTAATCCTTATCGGGTGCGTCCGTTCGAGCGTCCTTATCGCCCGAAGCATCTTGATCTCCGTTTCGGTATCCAGACCGTAACCGGACTTCGTCTCGATCGTCGTTACTCCAAACGAGAGCGACAGATCCAAAGCCTTCCTGCCGACCTCGACCAGCCTTCCGATCGGTGCCTGTCGCGTTCTGTCCGCCGAGTTGAGAATCCCGCCTC
>CAYLVL010000248.1:0-4573 GCA_964387135.1 uncultured Planctomycetota bacterium | reverse complement strand
TGTCGGGCGATGTGTTCGCGGCCGGAATCTGCATGGAGCCCATGGCGGCGAGCATGAGCGCTCCCAGCCATCCGATCTTGATCGAGAAAACCGCCCTGCCGAGACGAATCATCGCCAGCAGGGAGAACATGAAAACGATGAAATTGATGTAGTGCGAGGTTGTCAGCGGGGCTTTGACTACCGCCCAGAGATGCACCATCTGCGCGTTCTGCGGGAAGCTGTTGAACGCCATCTCGGGATGGTAGACCATTCGGCCGGTGTCGAGCAGCGCGAGCACCGAAGGCAGGTGCGATCGACATTCATCCAGTGCCAGCGGCGGGAAAAGCGGAGTAAGGATTATCCTGAGCAGTACGCCGACCGACAGCACAAGACTCAGGATGAGGATTGTGCGGTTCTGGAAGCTTGCCGGTACAAGCGCCCAGACCGGTCGCGACTGAATCCACCCGAGCACGCCCACCAGTATCACCAGCAGTCCCAGCGACCATCGTGCGGACGGCCCCATCCAGCCTGGAACGCTCCAGAAGAAGGTGAGGAGAGCAATTGCCAGAATGCCGAGGGCGAAGCTCTCAACAAGCGGAGGGCGTCTTGTTTTCAGAAAGGGAGCTGCAAGGAGAGCACCGAGTCCCAGGGCCACCATCGCGATAAACGCGGCAACCAGCAGGGGAACCAACAGATTGACCAGTATCTCGCCGGACTGGCCCATGCGCCTGCTCCATATCGACCGGACTTGCCTTACGACAGGATTCAGTCCTGATCGGTTTCGTTCTCTACCGTGCGGAAGGCGTGGATACGCTCAAGCTTGAAATTGCGACTGGCCTCCCTGAGATAGCAATAAGCAGTAAGATACAGGTTGCCGTACGCAACATAAAGCCCCTGGGGATGGATTTTCCTTTGTGTCAGGGTACCGCTGCGGTCCTCGTAGACGACTTCGAGATGATGCCCGCGCTCGACGGCCTCCTTCAGTTCCTTGTATTCATCGGGCAGCGACACAAGAAGCTCGTACTTGTCCGGTGAGAATCGAATCGGGTCGCCGTACCAGTCGGCAAACTGGCGCATCGACAGCAGGTTCTTCTGTTCGAGCCTTGCCATGCACTCCATGAACACCCCGTGCGTGCCGAGCACGTCCGGCATCCCCCTGTGTTTCACCTTGTGCGGAATCCGGAAGACATCGGTCAGGGACGCCAGCCCATGGCTCTTGAGCTCGGGGAACAGACGGCGCGAAAGCTGAAGCGTGTCGTAGATCGGATTATCCGGAGCCTCGATATCGTGCCGGTAGCAGTTGAATGAGATGAACCTCTCATCAAAGGGAGCATTGTGGGCGAGGAGCGGATCATTTACCACGAACTCAAAGAAGCTCAGCACCGCGTCCAGTCCGGACGGTGCTTCGGCTACCATCTCGTTTGTGATCCCATGGAGAGCAGTTGCCTCGGCTGGGATTTCGCGCTCGGGATTGACCAGCGTCTCGAACGTGTCGAGCATCTCGCCGTTCCGGCAACGGACGGCCGCGATCTCTACCAGTTGATCGTAACCTGGGTACAGACCTGTGGTCTCAGTATCGAATACGACAAACGTAGACGAACGCATAGCCGGGTCCTGCGCCTTGTCAAGCCATTTCCCCTATATCAGAAAAGGCCCCGCCGGACCCACCCGGACCCCGCCATACATTGCCCATACCTCTCCGAGCGCGCATTATAGCACATTCGGCCTCGGGATGTCCTCAGCGCTTCTTGCCGTCAATCCCACAACTGCACGATCCTCAGGCCGCCCATGTGGGACGCGACATACGCGTACTGAACATCCACCATCACCGCGAACAGGTCGCCGGGAAGAGTGATCTGGCCCACGAGCTGCGGATTGTCGGGCGATCCCCCCGCAACTCCGCCGCCGATGTCGATCGACAGAAACTCACCGTTCGACCGGCAGATGAACGCGTAGCCTCCGAATACGCAGATGCCTCGCGACAGCGGCGCGCCCGGTGTTGGATATGTCCCGACAAGGCTTATATCCTCCGGCGTGCTTACATCGAAGACTGTCATGCCGCTGCCGCCCGCGCAGTACGCGTAATCGCCCGCTACATTCACATCATACTGGCTTTCGGTAGTCACGTAATTATCGGCAAGCACAGGGGATGTCGGCGATCCCGCGCCACCACCACCGACATCGACGATGTAGAATCCACGTCCGAGATAGTTGCCGTCCGCGACATACACATACCCGCCCGACGCCCAAAGCTCCCATGCAGTATGCGTTACCCCGCCCTGGATGAATGTCGCCGCCAGCTTCGGATTGTCCGGCGATCCGCCAAGCGCCCCGCCGTCGACATCGTAGATCCTCACCTGGCTGTCGTACGCGGCCGCGTAGACATACTCTCCCATCTTCTGAAGCCCGTAGTTGTTGTCCATATCAAGATGGCCGGTCAATGTCGGGTCCAGAGGATCGGTTATGTCGACCACGTAGAGATCGCCGTCGATCGGACTACCGAACCACTCGCCGAGCCCACCGCCGAAATACGCATAATCTCCCTCGACGAAAACTCCGCGACCGTCCTTCGGATAATCCCATCTCGACACCGTCAGCGGCTCTTCGGGCGATCCGCTTATTCCACCGATATCAACGATCTCCAGGCCGTCCGATCCGTCGGCAAGATAGACGAATCCGCCGTCAAGGTCCAGGTCATATGGATGATGGGAGGTGAAATAGCCGCCCTCGCCGGTGGGATCATTCGGATCACTGACATCGATGATCTGGAGTCCCCAGTAGTTGTCGGCGATATACGCATAGTCGCCGGTCTTGTAGACCCCGAATGCGTGGCCCGGAGTGTCGTATGTGCTGTACTCCGACGGATTTGCGGGATTCGAAAGGTCATAGATGTAGAACCCTTCCTTCACGCAGGCCGCATAGAGATAGCCCGAGTCATACCAGAGATCGTATACCGAGTCGTCAGGATAGTCGGTGTTTACGAGAACGGGATTGGAGGGATTCGCGATGTTGATCGTTCTGACCATGTAGGTGTAAGTGACGTTCTCACCGACATATGCGTAGCTGCCCTCAACCATCACCTCCTCGCCGCCTGCGACAACACTCAGCGATCCCTCAAGGACCGGGTTGGACGGCGATCCGCCATGAGTGCCGCCGCCGACATCGATGGCGAGAAAAGCCGTTTCCAGGTCGAGCACGTACGCGATCCCGTCGTCCATCCAGACATCCCATGCCGCGTAAGATAAACCGTCGGCCTGGTCGAAAATGCCTTCGACTTGCGGATTCGTGGGCGACCCTCCTTGCGATCCGCCACCCACGTCCAGAACATGCATCCCCGCTTTGCCGAACGCCGCATAGCAGAGACCGTCACCTGCAACATACACTCCCTCGGCTCCGTATTCTCCTTCGCCGTATGTGCTTTCGAGAATCGGGAATTCCGGGTCGGAGATGTCCAGAATGCTGAGCCCTGCCTGGCCGTCGGCTACATAGCAGTAGTCGCCGTCCACCTGCACTTCATTTCCCGATCCTTCCAGTGCGTAGCCTCCGAGGTACTCGGGATCGCCGGTACCGCTGACGTCGAAGATAATCAATCCGCCGTACGAGCCCACGCAGTACGCGACATCATCCTCAACCCAGACATCGGTAATCACCGCCGGCCATCCGGGAGGAGTGATGTCGGTCATCTGTACCGGCGCGCAATCCTGCGCGACAACCATAAGCTCGCGAGTGACCTCGTTCTCCCCGTCGGAAACCTTCGCCTTGACCGTGTATATCCCTGGAGACGTGAATCTCAGCGTGCCCGACAGGTTCGTATCATCCCCGTCTTCGTCGTCTGCGTAGTCGTCATCTCCGTCGTTTTCCCAGGTTATCGCGATCGGCTGGAACTCCGGATCGGTGGCGTACGTCAGCGTGTACTCGATGGGGGAGTTGGTGCATGGATTGGCCGGCCCGTCGATATCCCCCACATCCGGCGGCTGATTTGTCGGCTCTCCGCTGACCGGCACCGCGACCCTCGCGAATGCCGCCAAACGTGCGTTCGACGGATACAAACCGGGCGGAATCAGGCCGTCATCGGAGTAGTCGACCGGATCGGCGCTCTCGACAATCACCCAGCACTCATTGCCGAGCACGCCGTGAAGGTCGAGCATCGCCTTGGGGACCTCGACATGAACGGTCGAATAGTGCGGGTCATCCCCCGAAACCGTGTAGCCGCCGTCGTATGTCACGGGTATGAAATTGCCCGCGATTTTCACGTCCGCGATCTCGCCGGGGATTCCTTCGGGATTCTCAAGCGCGCCCTGCCAGTCGAAAACGTGAATGTCAAGAACGAGATTTCCGCCCCAGTTGTTCGGGTCCTCGTACCAGAGCGTATCGGCCACATCGCATTGAATGAAATTGGCCTCCTTCGTATTCGCTTCGAGAGGGAAATCGTCGGGGATGGCAATAGGCGGCGAAGGATCGGGCTGGGACCATGATGCGTGCACCGCGTACTGAAACTTCAAAACCGGACTTCCGCCCACAATGGGGAACCGAAGATCATACGTCCTCCAGTTCGTGGATCCGTGCAGGAAGAGCATCCTCGCTGCAAAAGCAT
>CAYLVL010000247.1:0-4612 GCA_964387135.1 uncultured Planctomycetota bacterium | reverse complement strand
CCCTGTCAACAAGGTCAGGTCGCGCTTCCGTGAGCTCCTTCAGTGAAATCTGCTCCAGAAGCCTGAGACCTTGGGCGTACCCCGCGCTTTCGCGAAGGATTCTCTCCACACGACCACCCGCCGCGCCTCGCGCCACAAAATCGACCGAGTGCGCCTTGCTTATCTCAACTACCTCGCGCACCACCCGACCGTCCCGCCTGGCAACCTTCGTCCTTCCAAGCGCGTTGATCGACAAGTCCCCCGCAAGACCCTCGCCGATCATGGTGAGAAGCCAGTCATGTGCGCGACTCAGCCTGATCGTCGCTTTCAGCCGACCGTTATCCGGCCAGGCCTGCTCGACCAGCCCGACTACATCCCGTACGCTGCGCTCGCTCTCACCCGATTTCGGATGATCGGTGTAGCACTGCACTCCTGCAAAAACCTCCGCAGCCCTCTCCACCACCTCGGGCGGATAGTACGCTCCGTTCTCCGAAAGCCCCGATTCCAGAATGACGCCCTCCACAAGACATCCATCCCGATCAACCCGGGCCTCCTGCAACCTGCTTATAATCGGTATGTTCATCGTCTATCCTCTTTCACATCAAGAAAAAGCATCAGCCCCCTCCTTGGAACGCCGGCTTCCAGCCGGCAGGAACGCCAGTTTCCAACTGGCAGGAACGCCACCTTCCAAAGTGGCACTCATCCAGATTTCTCCTTCTCCACAGCCTCCGCCTCCCTCGACGGATCCCCCACCCACGGGATCATCCTCCTCGCGCTGTCCTTCGACAGAAGCCCCGACTTCACCTGGCTCACGAGCGTCTTCGTAAGCATCTCCACATCCTCGGGCACGATCGGCGGGAAACTTACTTCCACCGTCCGATCAATATCCCCCGGCAACACTCCCGCGCTGATAGCCGCATCTATCACCCTCCGGAAAATCTTCCCGAACACTCCCTCGAACAGCCGCTGCCGATCCTCGAATTTCTTCACCATCGGCAGCTCCATGCTCCTTGCCGTCGCCAGATTCCCGGTCGACGGATCGCCGAAGTAGTGCTCGAAAATTCCGCTTCCGGCGGCGATCATCAGCTTCAGCGCCCGACCGTCCTCCTTCGCGTCATCCGCCCCGATAGACGGCGCCAGGACTTCCCATTCCTCGCTCTCGTGCACCACCAGGATGCTTCCCGGCTTCGGAACGATGTACTTGCCACTCGAGTCGGTCTCGAACGGGCCCGCAGCCCTCGACGGCACCGTCGGAACCTTCCTGAGAAACGCGAATGTTCCCCTAGCCCGGTTGATATTCACTCGATCCTCAAGCCATCGCTCGTACGCATCCAGCCAGTTAAGAACCCGATAAAGCTCGCTCAACCCGCGCTTCCGGTTCGACACATTGTTGACCTTGACGTGAAGGACCTCATTCCCGTCGATGACTTCCCTCACCGTCTCATCCTCCATCGGTGTCCATCCGAGACTGCCGTCGCGAGTGAATGCATCTATCCACTCACTCGGTATGCCCCGCCTCCGATACTCCCTCAGATACGCGACCGGCTTGCGGATGTCATCCGGGTCGGTCACGATCTCCCGAATTTCAAGCGGATCGACAAGCGCCATCCGCACCGCTCCGTTTATGGGATTCACGAAGAACCGACAGAAAATTTCGCCGTAGATCTGAAGCTCGTTCGACATCCAGTGCTGCATCACCGGCATGTCGTTCTCAGGATCGCCCCAGAAGCGGTTCAACGCCTCCTGCACGCGCTCGTCCCTAGCGGTGAATCCAACGCCTTTCCCCATCACGAACCACGTCGTGAGGTTGACGATCTGCCCTGCAAGCGGGCTGCGACACCATGCGGCGTACGCGCGCCTCAGAATCTCCCGGTGCGATTCCACATCCAGGTCGTCACCCGCGCCGATGTCCCTCGATATCCTTCGCCACTCCCACCGGCTGAGCAACTCGCTCCCCATGCCCCATTCACCGCCTTCCGCACTCGAACGCCCTTCCACAATCCGCTCTCCTGATACTCTCTCATGTAATCTCCTCAGCATCGGAGGCATCAACGCGTTCACTATCTCCTTTAAGCCCATGTATATCTCCGCGCGACTGCGCACATGTAATTCCAGCCACTTCCTCTCCGGACAAATCCTTCCCCTTACGGCTACCCCATTTCCGGATTTTCACCTGAACCTTCCCCCCGCCCCCTCGTCCTACTGAATGGTATACTTGGAAGGACCTACGCAGAGGCCCGACCGTAAGGGAGGGCGCACGAAAAGGCCCGACCGTAAGGGAGGGCGCACGCAGAGGCCCGACCGTAAGGGAGGGCGCATTCGCCACACGATGACACCCGCCATCCAGAAAAAGCTCCGACGTGTACAGACCTCCCTCCAGCTCCAGCTCCTGGTCAACTGGGCGGCGCGCGGCCTTGCCGTCGGCGCTCTTATGGCAGCCCTCCTGATGGCGGCGAGTAGATTCTATCCGCTTGACATCGACATCATCCGAGTTTCCATCTCCCTTCTCACAGCCGGGCTTGTCTTAGGCAGCCTCGCATCTCTGCTCAGACCGATCAGCATGTTCGAGGCGGCGCTCGCCTGCGACCTCCGCCTTCAGCTAAAGGAGCGCATCACCAGCGCCATCGAGTTCACAGCGCAGAAGGAAACCAATCCCCTGATTCCCGCGCTCATCTCCGATGCCGAGCGACACGCCGCCATAATCAGTCCCGGACGCGATTTCCCCATCCGCACGCCACGCGATGCGATCTACGCGCTGATCCTCCTCGCAATCGCCATCGGCCTCTACTTCGTCCCACCCTGGCAGTACACCTTCGCCTCCGACGAAACGCGCGAGGAATACCGGGAAGTCCAGGCCGAAGCTCAGGCAGTAAGGGACATCGCACGGGAGATCACTCTCGATCCTCCCGCCGAGAGAAACGATTTCGCCGAGGAAATCGCGCGCCAACTCGAGCAACTGGCCAGGGACATGGAGTTCGGCACGCTCTCACGTCGCGAGGCCCTCGAACGACTCAGCGCGATCGAGGAGGCGATCGAGCAAAGCCAGGAATCATCCGGCTACAACGAGCTTCGCGAGCAGATCGACCGGTTGTCTCAAGCCCTTGCCGAGGGACAGGATCTGAGGGAAGCGGCCGAGGCTCTGTCGAGCGGCGATGCTGAAGCCGCACAGAGAGCACTTGAAGAACTCGCCGAAAACCTCGAATCGGGTAACGTCCCCACCGAGAGCCTCTCCGATCTCGCCGGCGCGCTGGATCAGGCCGCAGCCGAAATGGCCGGGAATCCGAACATGTCCGACCTCCGCGAGAGTCTGGAGCAGGCTCGCGATGAGCTCAGGGCCGCAGCCGAGGCCGCAGCTTCCGGGTCGGAATCCCAGCCCGATCCCGAGGAAATGGCCAGGGCTCTGATAGACGCCATCGACCGTGCCATACCCGAGATCGACTCCCTCGACATCCCCGAGGATGTCAGGGAGCAGGCGAAGGAAATACTCGAGGAAGTCCGCGACGATCTCCAGGAAGCTCTCGACAGCGGCGAGGTGACCGAGCAGGACATCCGCGAGGCGCAGGAGCGCATCCAGGATGTCAGGGAGACGCTCGAGGAAGCCGGCGCCGATCTGAGCGGCGAGCAGGAAGAGCGGTCCCCAGAGGAGATCGCCGAGGAGCTCATCCGCGAGGCCCAGCGACTCGAAAGAGCCGCGCAAAGCTGCGAGAACCTCGACTCCCGGACGCGCAGGCAGCTCCAGTCCACCTGCGAGAATGTCGCCCAGGAACTTGGCGAGGAACTCGAGCAGGGCTCATGCTCCACCGAATCCAACGAGGAAGCCCGAAGGCAGCTTGATGAGGTCCGCAGACAGTTGGAAGAGGCCGGCTCAACTGAAGAGGAAATGGGCGAGCGCTCCCAGTGCTCCGGATCAGGCTCGAGAAGCGGCCGGCAAGGTAGCGGCGGGCGGCAGGGACAGGGCTCATCCGGGCTCGGAAACCTCTTCGCCATGCGCCCCGGCAGCCAGGGCGGCATGGCCGCTCCGAGCGGCGCAACCCGTGGCGCGATGGGTCGGGCAGGGCAGGCCCTCAAGGATGCCGGTGAATCCCTTGGTCAATACGGACAATGCCTCGGCTCAGGCAGCAGATTTGACAATGCCCAGCAGGGACTCTGCCGGTCCCGATGCCGCCTTTCCGGCGCGTGCAGTGGGCGGCAAAGCGGAGGAGAAGGCACCAGAACCGGCCGTGCGGCAGGCGGCTGGGGGAGAGGCACCAGCCCATACGCCGTCTCGCCCGCCCCAGTGACTCCGGGACATTCGACCGAGCACAGCCAGGACCCCAACGAGACCCCGAATCAGACGAGACGCTACCAGGAGCTCTACAATCCCGCCATCAAACCCTCGCAGAGCTACGAAACCAGGCTCGAGGGCAAGTTCACCGACACCGGCGGGAGCTATGTCTTTACCGAGATTGTCGATCCCGAAACCGGCGAGACAAGCTACGTGCCCTATTTCTCGCTCGAGCCCACCGATGTCTCCGCGCTCATGGACGCAATTGAGGATCAGGACATCCCCCGCTCCTACGCCGACTTCGTCAGGTTCTACTTCGAGCAACTTGCCCAAGGCTCCAACACGGTCGCCGAAGACGAATAGAATCCA
>CAYLVL010000246.1:0-4667 GCA_964387135.1 uncultured Planctomycetota bacterium | reverse complement strand
CAACAGGAGAAGATATTCTTCTCCAGGGGCTCATAACCGACGGTATCCCTGAGAATGTCGACAAGCCTCGGATCGGTCGGGCCCAGACCTTTCGGATTGTGCTCAGTGACAATTGCCGGAAGAGAGTGAATGCGCGCCAGCTCGAGGACATAGCCGATGTTCCTGAGCATCTTCTCCTTCTCCCAGATGAAGGGAAGAAGCATGCTCTGGATGTCGATGACCACAAGGGCGGCTTTCTCACGGTCGAGAAGCCAGGGATGTCGGGCAGGATGGGTTTCTCCGATGCTTTCGGGCATTGCGCTAACCACCGAGACTGCTCCACGCAATTCGGTCTCAGGCTAGTATAGCACCCGAGGGATTCTATCGTAAGTTGCTCTCTAAAAAGAGAAACCCCCGTTTTTTCCGGGGTTCCTCATACAGTCAGTGAGGGGATTTCTGCATAGTTCCTGACAGCCAGCTAAAAATCGCTTTCGTCGTCGCCGATCGAAGTCGGTCCTATGGCACCTGTTCGTGGGCCGGGCCCATTATCCTCTTTTCCTTCAATCTTAGACGACTCGCTATAACTTCCGCTTCTTCATCCGGAGTGGGTTCCTGTATCTTCATTCCCCACTCACATAAAAATCTCTCCAGTGCAGCCGAATCGAAATGCAATAGACTGTTACTGCTATTGTCCGTCATTAATTACCTCCTTTTCTTGGGGATGTATAGTACCGCTCTGAGCGCAGATACCCCTCGAATACTATATACCACATGATTAGACATCACGGAAGGGGATAAGTTCGGAAAAAGGGCTGGAAAATCTCAGGCTTTGTGAATGCATGCGCAAGCCGCTGATAATCGGCGCTTTGGCAGGACAATAAATCGCCTAACCGAATGCCTTTAACTCGCCCGGCTTGCCCGACACGCATATCTTTGCCTCGCACCAGCCGTCGCCGTCGCGGAAACCATCAAGCTTGCCTTTCAGCTCGTCGGTCAGCTCACCGAGTTCGCCGGTCTCCTCGCGGCGGAAGTCCATAATATTTTGCCCAGGCTGGTTTTGTCGCAGGCATCGACACGGAGTGTCCAACGAAAAAGCCCGCCTTTCGGCGGGGATGATCTCGTCTGGTGCGGACGGAGGGACTTGAACCCTCATGGAGTTGCCTCCACTAGGCCCTCAACCTAGCGCGTCTACCAAATTCCGCCACGTCCGCACGGATACCGCGACCATGGTCAGAGGGCGTCTATTTATACCTTATATCCATTATCCACGCAAGAGCTTCGGGTGGTGCGGGGGGATCGAAAAGAATCCCACATCGCAGATGTGGGTCTACCGAGGCAAGGTCCACTGCTGATGTGGGTTCGGGTAATTCTCCTGTGCTAGAATGGACCCATGACTGATCCAATCACCTATCGCGACGCCGGTGTCGATATCGATGCGGGTGACGAAGCAGTCAGGCGCATCAAGGGCATCCTGGCCGGAACTCCCAGGAAAGTTGCGGGAGGCGAGGAAATCGGCGGCATTGGTGGATTCTCCGGGCTTTTCAAGCCGTACCTGGAAGGGATGACCGAGCCGCTGCTTGTGGGCTCCACAGACAGTGTCGGAACCAAGATCCTGCTCGCGTTGAAGCACGGCATTCTCGACGGAGTCGGGCAGGATGTCGTCGCGATGTGCGTCAACGATCTCATCGTCTGCGGCGCACGGCCGATCTTCTTCCTTGACTACATCGCGACGAACAAGCTCGATCCGGATCAGATCGAGGCGCTGGTCGCTTCTATCCAGCGAGCGTGCGAGGAATCGGACTGCCTTCTGATCGGTGGCGAGACCGCGGAAATGCCCGCGATGTACGCTCCGGGTCACACCGACCTTGCAGGATTTGCGATCGGGATTGTTGACAAGCCGAAGGTTATCGATCATTCCAGTGTGAGCGCGGGAGACATCGTGCTCGGACTTGCATCGAACGGCCTTCACTCGAACGGCTTCACGTTGATCAACAAGCTCATCGATCTCGGGAAACTGAGCAGCGATGAGGCATCCATCAAGTCGATGCTGGCGCCGACAAGGCTCTACGTGCGGTCGATCGTGAGGCTTTGCGAGGAGCTTGGAACGGGAGCCGAAGGCGTGAAAGCGTGCGCGCACATCACCGGCGGCGGTCTTCTGGAGAATATCGCGAGAGTAATCCCTGACGGCCTTGCTGCGAAACTCAGTCGCAAGTCGTGGAAGGAGCATCCGCTGTTCGGGGTGGTCCGGGATGCTGCGGGTTTGCCCGATGACGAGATGGATCGCACATTCAATATGGGCGTCGGATTTGTCGTTGTTGTCCCGGCTGCAAACGTCAACAAGGCCGAGGTGATCCTTGGTGAAGCCGGTGAGGTTGTCTATCGGATGGGAGAGATAACCGAATCGCGGGAGGGGGCGAAGGTTGTGATCGGGGATTAGCATGTTGCGAGCGGGAAACCACGCTGCTAGAATGCTACGTCGTGAGGGTTGGATGGAAAGAGACAACAAGTGACGGCCCCTGATTCATGAGGGCCGTTTTCCATTTTCATCATTTTCAACCCACCGGCAGGGAGCACCGGATACAATTGAGGCCGACATGACGACACCCGTCCACATCATCGAGACGACTCTCAGGGAAGGATTCCCCGATCCCGTGGCGGAGGGCATACTCGCAGACGCCAGGGAAGAGGGTTTGAGCGGGATCAGGGAAGTCAGGAAAGCCGCGGTGTTCAAGTTGAAGGGCGACCTGGATGAGGCGACGCTGGAGAGAATCGCCTCGAGGCTGCTTGCCGATTCGATCACCGAGCGCTATGCGGTCAATGCGAGCGTGCTGTACCCGTCGTTCGGCAGCGTGTTCGAGGTCGCGTTCAATCCCGGCGTGATGGACCCGGTCGAGCAGAGCGGCATGAAGGCCCTGAAAGAGCTCGGCATCGAAGATGTGCAGGGCTTCAAGACCGGCACCAAGTTTCTTTTCATCGGGGATGTCGATGAGGAAGCGCTTCGGGATTTCGCGGGAAGATTTCTCTACAACAAGGTCATACAGCATCTGGTGAAGGCGGGCGAGGACCCGTTCCCGGTCATGCCCCGATACACGTTCAGGCTGAATACCGTGAGACTCAAGGGGCTTGACGACGAAGCTCTAATGGACATCAGCCGTAAGGGCCTTCTCAGCCTGAACGCAAGCGAAATGCGCACCGTCCAGCAGTACTTCGAGAAGGAGGGACGCGATCCGACGGATGTCGAGCTCGAGACGATCGCGCAGACCTGGAGCGAGCACTGCTACCACAAGACGTTTCGCTCGACGTTCAACTTCAACGGCGAGACGATCGAGAACCTCCTGAAATCGACGGTCATGAAGGCGACAAGAGACCTCGATCTGCCGTGGTGCGTCAGTGTGTTCAAGGACAACGCGGGAGTGATCGAGTTCGACGATAACTGGGACCTCTGCTTCAAGGTGGAGACGCACAATCACCCGTCGGCGCTGGAGCCGTACGGCGGCGCGGGTACGGGCATCGGCGGTGTCATACGTGACATCCTCGGCACGGGTCTCGGCGCGAAGCCGATCGCCAACACCGACATCTTCTGCTTTGCGCCTCCCGACTTGCCGTCCGATCAGCTTCCGACAGGAGTGCTCCACCCGAAGAGAATCATGAAGGGAGTCGTCGCGGGGGTTAGAGACTACGGCAACCGCATGGGCATCCCGACAATCAACGGCGCGGTCTGTTTTCATCCGGACTATGTCGGGAATCCTCTCGTGTATTGCGGGACAGTCGGGATTCTTCCGAAGGGCATGCACCAGAAGGAAGCGAAGCCCGGCGACTATGTCGTGGTGATCGGCGGCAGGACGGGTCGGGACGGCATCCACGGCGCGACGTTCTCATCCATCGAGCTTGACGACGCGAGCGAGGTGACATCGGGCGGTGCTGTGCAGATCGGAAACCCGATTGAAGAGAAGCGATTCATGGACGCGATGCTGATCGCGCGGGATCGCGGACTGTATCACGCTGTCACCGACTGCGGCGCGGGCGGCTACTCGTCGGCGGTCGGAGAGATGGGAGCGCATTGCGGCGCTAAGGTTTATCTGGAGCGCGCCCCGCTGAAATACGAGGGGCTGGAGCCGTGGGAGATCTGGGTATCGGAGGCACAGGAGAGAATGATTCTCGCAGTGCCCCCCGAGCACTGGGACGAGTTCCGGACGCTCATGGAAAGCTGGGATGTAGAGTGCACGAATCTCGGGGAGTATACCGATACCGGCAGGCTGGAATTGTTCTACGACGGCAACCAGGTGTGCGATTTGTCGATGGAGTTTCTGCACGAAGGAATCCCAGCGAGCGTGCGCAAAGCGACATGGAATCCGCCGAAGGGGAAAGACCCGAATCTCGGCAAACTTCTTGAAAAAGAGAAGCCGGGCGATCTCCTGAAGAAAATGCTCGGGCATCTCGATGTCTGCTCTAAGGAGTGGGTGATACGGCAGTACGATCATGAGGTGCAGGGCGCGAGTGTGATCAAGCCGCTTACCGGCATCGTCAACGACGGCCCGTCGGATGCCGCCGTTCTCAAGCCTGTTCTGGACAGCAACAGGGGATGCGTGATCGCGAGCGGGATCAATGTCCGCTACGCCGCGATCGATCCGTATCACATGGCGACCGCCGTGATCGATGAGGCGCTCAGGAATTTGGTTGCTGTCGGA
>CAYLVL010000245.1:0-4668 GCA_964387135.1 uncultured Planctomycetota bacterium | reverse complement strand
CATCCGGTCCATGCCAGGAAGTGACCGTCGATCCGGTCGATCTGAACGTGCTCCCGGCATGCAAGTGCTGGCCGGAAGATGGGGGCCGCTTCTTCACGCTCCCCCAGGTGATCACGAAGAGACTGAGCGATGGGATCCGCAACGTCGGCATGTACCGCATGCAGATCTTCGGCGAGCGCATGACCGGCATGCACTGGCACATCCATCACGGTGGAAGCGGCCATCTGCACGATTATCTGAAAGCCGATCAGCACATGGAGGTCGCGGTGGCGCTCGGGGGCGATCCCGCCCTCGCCTACTGCGCAAGCGCTCCCCTGCCGGAGGGCATCGACGAGTATCTCTTCGCAGGCTTCCTCAGAAGGAAGCCCGTTGAACTGGTCAAGTGCAAAACCATCGATATCGAGGTCCCCGCCGACGCGGAATTCGTGCTTGAGGGCTACGTCGATCCAAAGGAGACGCGTGTCGAAGGCCCGTTCGGCGACCATACCGGCTTCTATTCGCTGAAAGCCCAGTATCCCGTCTTCCGCGTGACCGCGATTACCCATCGCAAAGACCCGATCTACCCCCACACGATTGTCGGCCGCCCACCGATGGAGGACTACTACATGGGCTGGGCCACCGAGCGCATCTTCCTCCCGCTCGTCCAGCTTGTCGTCCCGGAGATAATCGACTACTCACTGCCGGTCGAGGGCATCTTCCACAATTTCGTTTTCGTGAAGATTAAAAAGCGATACCCGGGTCATGCGTTCAAGGTGATGAACGCGCTATGGGGTCTCGGGCAGTTGATGTTCTCGAAGTATATCGTGGTGGTCGACGATTGGGTGGACGTGCAGAACACCTCGGAAGTGCTCTGGGTGCTCGGGAATCATTGCGAGCCGGAAAGAGACACGCTGATGGTGAAAGGTCCTCGCGATGCGCTGGATCACGCCACCCCGCTTCCCCACTACGGCAGCAAGATGGGATTCGACGCCACCGACAAGTGGCCGGAGGAAGGTCACACGCGTCACTGGCCAGAGCGAATCGTGATGGATGAGGATGTCCTCAGGCAGGTGGAAGAGACCTGGCACAGGCTGAGCCTGGAGTGACTGTAATCCCCGGAAAAGACCCCAAAGAAATCGCGGCGATGTTCTCGTCGATCACCGGGTGGTACGACCGCCTGAACTCGATTCTCAGCCTCGGGCAGGACGGCATCTGGCGATCAAAGCTCATCGGGGGAGCCGCTTTGCCCGATCATGGACTGGTCCTCGACATTTGCACCGGATCGGGCGACCTGGCGCTGGGATTCCTCACTCAAAGAAAGGATTTCAGGGGCCGCGTCTACGCCATCGACATCTCCGCCCCCATGATCGACACAGCAAGATCGAAACTCGCCAGGCTCGGCGCTCCTTATCCCAGGAGAGTGGAGTTCCTCATGGGCGACGCGCTGGATATGCAGTTTCCCGATAACAAGTTCGACGTTGTCTCCTGCGGATTCGGGGTCCGCAACATGAATGACCTCGAACAGGGCCTGACCGAGATCCACAGGGTCTTGAAGAGAGGTGGGGAAGCCGATATATTGGAGTTCTTCCCTGACGGGATCACATCCGGCTTCGTCCGATGGTACACGGATCGCGTGGTTCCATGGCTGGGTAATCTCCTTTCGGGAACCGGCGCGTATTCGTACCTCCAGCATTCGAGAGGCCAGTTCCTGAGCCGCGAGGAGTTCGAGGACCTTCTTACCTGGGTCGGATTCAGCGAAATCCGGTGGGAGCGGATGATTTTCGGGATAGCCCACATTGTACGAGCCAGGAAGGGATGAAAGGAATGATTGCATGAAGCACATCGTGGTCGGCGTCACCGGAGCGAGCGGCTCGATCTACGCGCGCCGCCTTATCAGCATGCTGTGCAGCCTCGACGTGCACGTGCACCTTGTTTTGTCGCGCCACGCCATGAAAGTCGTGACACAGGAGCTCGAGCCCCTGAGCTTCAAGATCGACAAGGAAATCAAGTACGAAGTACTCCGCTACTTCCACGGCGAGCACATCACGTTCCACGGCTACCAGGATTTCGCCTCCCCGATCGCCTCCGGCAGCTTCAAGACCGACGGAATGGTCGTGTGTCCATGCACCGCTGGAACTCTCGGGCGTATCGCCAACGGCGTCAGCACCAACCTCCTCGACCGAGCCGCCGATGTCTGCCTGAAGGAGCGTCGCAAGCTCCTCATCGTGCTTCGCGAGATCCCCTACTCCCGCATCGTCATCGAGAATATGTTGAGAGTCACCGATGCGGGCGGAATAGTCGTCCCCGCGAGTCCGGGCTTCTACCACGATCCTGAGACGATCAAGGATCTCGTCGACAGCGTGGTCGCCAGAATCCTCGATCATCTCGGCCTCGAAAGCGAGCTCGCGGTACGATGGGAAGATGCCAAATGAGCAGCGGGTTGTCACAGACCTCCCTGAGTCGCTCCCCGACAGAAACAAATGCATCCCCCATCTGGAAGCGAATCGGCGCGGTGCTCGGAGACATCAAGATCGCCCATACCGTCTTTGCCCTTCCGTTCGCCCTGCTTTCGGCCCATCTCGCATTCGTCGTGACAGGCGGCTACAGACTCCATACTCTCATCGCGATTCTCGTCTGCATGGTCACCGCGAGAACCGCTGCGATGAGTTTCAACCGCTACTTCGACCGCGACATCGATTCGATCAATCCCAGGACTGCCCATCGATCAATCCCGGCCGGACGGGCTCGACCTACCGACGCCCTCCTCGTGGTGATCGCGTGCTCCGTTGTCTTCATCGCGACCTGCTGGTATCTTGGCCCGCTGCCACTGATATTGAGCGTGCCCACGCTCGCCTTTATCCTCATTTATTCCGCAGGCAAGCGCTACACGACATGGACACACCTCTGGCTCGGATCGGCGCTGGCGATCGCTCCTACAGGCTCCTGGATAGCGGTCACTGGCGCATGGTCCTGGCTCCCCGTCGTCCTGTCTGTCGCGGTGGTTTTCTGGGTGGCCGGATTTGATGTAATATACGCATTGCAGGACATCTCGTTTGACCGCGAGCATCGCGTGTTCAGCATCCCTGCGCTGAAAGGCCCCGCGACCGCTCTCTGGATCGCGCGATTTATGCACCTGGTAAGCTTTTGCGCGCTTGCGGCGTTCGGATGGCTTGCGATGATCGGATGGCCGTACTGGACAGCATTGGGGCTCGTCTTTGTCCTTCTGGTTGTAGAGCACGCCATCGTGTCGCCGGATGATTACTCTCGTGTCGGGATCGCATTTTTCACAATGAACGGAGTCATCAGCATACTTTTGTACCTGAGCGTATTGGTCGCATCGCTTGTCGGTTCCCTCCGAATAGAGGAGGGATTCCTTTTATGAACAACAACCGCGACATACTCGACCGTATCGACGCTCTCATCACGGCGGTCTATCGCGAGCGAACATTGAATCCGTGGAACGGCGCTACCATGCGCGCCGCAAGACTTGAGCGCCTGTTCCGTGACCGCCTTCCCGACTGGCCGCTTAGAAACCAGACCGACCTTGTGTACGGTGCCTCCACTGTCCTCGCGTTCCTGCTCCATCCCGGTCACTATATCGGCGTGCCCACCCGCGACGGAGTCGAGGTCAGGCTCAGACGCCTTGGCGGTGAGTGTTACCAGGCTCTTGTTGAGATCAGTCATCTCGGTCCCTTCGCGAGAGTCCGCTTCACCCGCGAGACGCTTGACTACGATACCGGCGAGATCAACTACGAGGAGCAGGACTGCACCTTCCGCGACGAGGACAAGGAGTTCCTGTATCACCTTCGTGCGATTCTGATCGAGGAGTCCATAGAGATCCTTCCCGAGGAAATACTCTCACAGCGTGTTCCTGACGTCGAGCTCGATGTAACCGGGCTTGGATGCGCTACCATCTATCACTGTCTGTTCGATGAGGAATAGATTTTTTCCATAGGCAAGGCCCGTGACGGGGATTCGCCAAATACAACCCATCGATTTGCAGCTTGAGCCTGTAGTGGGAAAGGTCGAGCGCGGCGACCGCCTGTCGCGCAACGACGGCCTTCTGCTTGAAAGAACAGACGACCTTCACACCGTCTGCGCTCTCGCCGACCTTGTCCGCTCCCGCATGCACTCCAACCGCGCGGGCTACATCGTCAACGCCCACATCGACTACACCAATATCTGCTCGTCTCTTTGCACATTCTGCGCGTACGGACGGCCACCCGATGCTCCCGACGCATACGTCCTCTCTCCGGAGGAAGCTGTCAGCCGGGTGCCACACACTGTCGACGAGATTCACATCGTAGGCGGCATCAATCCCGATCTCGACCTGCGATACTTCCTCGATTTTCTCGCCGCGCTTGGAAAAGCCTTCCCACGAGCTGTCCTGAAAGCGTTTACAGCAGTCGAGCTTCATGCACTTGCCGAGCGCGAGCGCATGAGTATCGGGGATGTCCTGATGGAACTCAGGAACGCCGGGCTTGGAATGATTCCCGGCGGCGGAGCGGAGATTTTCGATTTCGATATCAGAAGGAAGATTTGCCCGCGCAAAGCGTCAGCGGACGAATGGCTCGATGTGCATCGTCAGGCTCACAAGATGGGCATCCCGTCCAACTCGACAATGCTCCACGGCCACATTGAGACCGACGAGCATCGCATCGACCATCTTCTCCGCTTGAGAGAATTGCA
>CAYLVL010000244.1:0-4674 GCA_964387135.1 uncultured Planctomycetota bacterium | reverse complement strand
GACCGCCACCGATATCAATTACATCGGTGGAGGAACCATGGCCGGTACCGAGGAGGAAGAGGAGGAGGTCTACAGATCGCCGACCCTCAGCGGCGCTCCACCGCCGACCCGTCTTACATGGGCCAACTCGATCGACCAGGCGCTGGAGATAACCAGGGATGACGAGCGCAAGAAGGTCATCGTCTGGTTCGAGAACGATCAGTGCGTTGACTGCCGGACCGTCGAGCGTGAAGTGTTCAATAATGCGGATGTCATTGCCGCGTCTCGCCGATGGGTGTTTGTCAACATCGACACGGAAATCAGTCCGGAGGTCGCGGACTACTACCTCCATGGAACCGAGCCGCCCGCCCTGGTCTTCCTCGACAAGACGGGCAACGCCTACAACCGCTACTTCGGGCTTCTGACGGCGGATGAATTCGTGACCATGCTCAGGACCTGGTTCTAGACTCGGATCCGCTCTCAGATGGCGAAATCAATTCCACGCGAGTGACAGGTACGGCTCCGGGATAGCTGTTAAGAAGGAATTCAACCAGCTTCTCCCTCACGTAACAGCGGAGATTCCACAAGTCCGATGAGTTCGCGGCTGACACCAGCGCCCTGAGTTGCACACGTTCATGCTGTACGTCTGTTACCTGGATATCCGCTGCTTTTCCATCCCACCACTCAGAGCCCTCAACAAGCCTCTTCAGCTCGGCCCTGACCTGCTCGACCGGCACTGTGTAGTTGGTCTGTATGAAGACCGTGCCCAGGAGGTCGGCGGATATCCTGGTCCAGTTCTCAAAGGGTTTATCGAGGAAATACTTGATCGGGACAACCAGTCGCCTCAGGTCCCAGATCCGGATCACTACGTAGGTCAGGGTCACTTCTTCCACCGTGCCGTATTCGCCCTCCACAATCACCACGTCACCGATCTTGAGCGGCTGTGTGAACGCGATCTGGATTCCCGCCAGCAGATTCTCAAGGCTTCTCTGCGCTGCCAGCCCAACCACCAATCCGGCAATGCCGGCGGACGCCAGTATGCTGACTCCGACCTGCTGTATCTTGGGGAAGGTCATGATCGCGGACGACACTCCGATGATCCAGATGATTACCACCACGATTCTCTCAAGGATGCGCACCTGCGTTTCCACCCGTCGCGCTTCCACATCGGACGGCTCGGATTCTCTCAGCCTGCCAAGGAGGATTTCCCGGAAAACTCCGATTGTCCTCGCGCCGAACCAGGCCATCGATACGATCAGCGCGAGCACAACCAGATGCTTGATCACTTCCACCACGCCCGCGGACAATTGAAGCAGGGGATATGTCAGGCCAATGAAGAAGAGAACCATGATTGCGAGCATAGGCCTGCGCCAGAGCCGCACCATCGGCTTGATGTAAATGCTCTCGCTTCTATTCGCAATTCGTCCAAGCACAAAAAACAGAGCCAAGTGCAGGATTGCGCCTGCTATCACGGCAACGGCAATAATGGCAATCGATACCAGTAGGGGCACCCATGAATTCAGAACATTCCCCCCCTGTTCCGCTTGTTCCACCATCCCGTGACAGATCACTCCTTCCTGGAGACGGCGTTCCTGATGCTCTTCACTATTGACGCGATGGGAGTTCCCGGGCCGTGAACCGCCGCGACGCCCTCTTTCAGAAGCTGCCCGGCGTCATCTTCCGGGATGATCCCCCCCGCCAGAACGGCGATGTCAGCGGCTCCCGCATCCCTGAGCCCCTTGACGATCCTCGGTATCAGGGTCATGTGAGCGCCGGAGAGGATCGACACCGCCACGCAGTCGACATCCTCCTGAAGAGATGCTGAGACCACAGCCTCGGGAGTCTGATGAAGGCCGGTGTAGATGACTTCCATGCCTGCATCGCGAAGTCCCCGCGCGATTACCTTCGCTCCCCGATCGTGGCCGTCGAGGCCCACTTTTGCCACAAGTACGCGAATCGGTTCAGCCATAGCGCATCACCTGCTTGAACGAATGTAGCATAACCAATCCACAGCGACGCGGCAAGCGCGGTCTGGTGAATGCCCGCCTGTGGCGGGCGTTCCTGCCGGCTGGTAGCCGGCGCTCCACAAGAGGTGCTCCACGTGAGAGTTCTCCCTGGCGGGGACGCCTTGTTCGCCTTCCAGATGAAAGGGTGCCCCTGCCCTTGCCACATATTCAATCCCATTAATATCCCTTCAACCACTTTCCAACTTGCTGAGGTCATGTTAGGATATTTCATGTGATGGCGTTACTTTGCCATCTCCACAGGGGCAGAGGTAATCCATAGATGATCTGTAAGGAGGCTTCAATGACTTCCCGCAGCCTTGCTATTCCCTTTATCCTATTCATCAGCATGGCTATCGCAATCGGTTGCTCGCAGGATACCAGTCCCGTTGTTCCACCGGCAGGTAACACCAGTCCATCAGTAAGCGCGCGGAGCGCCAATGAAGCGAACTCGCACGCACTGTGGGGCATGTGGCAGGTTCGAATCGATGCCGATACGGCAAAGACCGAGATCATCCCTCTGCGGTCGCTCATGTGGCATCTCAATGCGGTGCCCTTCCTCGAAACCGGAGGAAGAAGCACCATGCAGCTCAGAGACGTGATGATCGACGGCACCGAAGTCGAGCTGAACGTTGGTCTTACACATCCGTTTCCCGGGCTGTACCAGTGGTCCGGTTTTGATGTCAGGGGAATCTTTATCTCCGACGGCAGCTACAATGAGTTTGCGTCGGACGGCAATGTCTGCATCAGCGACGGCGACGAGCCGAGAATGCCGTACGCGGACGGCTGGACCCGATGGTGGAATCCGGTCGAGTTCCCGCTGAGCGGCTCCATCCTCGGTTATACCGACGGTGCATACGGAGCGAAGAACTCCCAGGTCCATTACCGTGGAACGGTGCATCCTTACATGTACTTCGCGGACGATCTCGGACAGTTCGAGGAATTCCCCGAGGACCTCGATCTCGATCAGCGCGGCCTTTTCACGGCGTCAAGCCGTACGAACTGGAGACACTACACGATCGATTTCGGCAGCCCTTCGCAGTGCTACATCTTCAACTACGCGGTGGACGCCTGCCATCAATTCGACCCCGGCTACGACGGCCACTCGGTCCCGCCGGTGAGCCAGCTTCCCGACCCGTTCTTTCCGATCGAGGCGAACATGCCCGAACCGTTCGCAGTAGATGTCAACGAAGTGGTTAACACTCTCTACTACGCAAGCCCGACGCAGTTCGGGGGGGATCTCATCCTGGAACTCAACATCTATGACTGGCAGGGCATGCGCAGACCCGGGCTGATTCTTGGTGAGGTAGAGGATGTTCTCGTGGAAAGCCCCAAGCTTATCGGCGGGGAGATACTTCATGCCGTTCCGAGAATCGCGCTCGAGGAGACCGACTACTCAACCTGGCAGGTTGACCTGATCAACTGCAGTCCCGACAGCAGGCTCTATCAGGACATTCTCATCACGGTGGTATCCACCGAGGGCGACTACAGGAGAGGCTACGATAACTTCGCCACGAATTTCCGCAGCAGCGCGGACGTCGCCGCGTACAAGGTCTACACCCCCGGGGTATCGCCCGAGATTCCCCAGCAGTCCGAGTACATAATCCTGACCGCCCCGAACGGCGGCGAGGTCTGGATTTGCGGTACCACACACACTGTAAGCTGGTACGCGAGCGATGATATCGATTTCGTGAGGCTGGAATACTCCACAACCGGCGGCGGTGCCGGCTCATGGCTGCCTATCGACGGCGGAAGCGGCATCCTGCCCAATACCGGGAGTTACTTCTGGAATCTCCCGCCCGATCTTGCCTCGTCCTCGATGATGCTGAGGATCTCCGATGCAAGCGACGATGATCCGATGGACACGACCGACGATATCTTCGCGATCGACGATCTTATCGTTCTCGTGCCGAATACATCGGACGATGACTTCGAGGTCGGCAAAGCCGGGCAGTACATCGAGTGGGAGACCGTAAGCGGAAACACCAACACGATCGAGACAATCAAGATCGAATTCTCGAAGAACGGCGGTCAGGGCTACGAGGACCTGGCGACGGATGTCGACGCAGGCGACTGGCAGTGGGAGTGGATTCCCGGCATCGACGATGTGACGACACAGGGTCGGATAAGAGTCACGGACCAGGATCATACTTTCTTCACCGACACGAGCGACGATTACTTCGAGGTTTACGAGAAGATTCGGCTCGACCTCGATGAGTACATGTCCTGGTTCACGAGCGGAACGAAAACATATCGCGGACGGCAGACGACCAGTCTGAACGGCCTGTCGAACAGCTACTATGACGGCACCGAGACGAACTGGGATTTCACATCACCGCCGCTGTCAACGCTCATCGGGGGCAGCACTTTCCAGGTCACATTCTCCAGCAATGTGCCTCGAATTGCTGATGCACCGCCCTGGGGCTCGAATAACTGGGGCATGCGGGCCAGCATCAACGGACCGGCGGGTCGAAGAGCATGGTGGGTCTTCCAGTTCAACACCGGCAGCGAGATTCTCTACAACCGCGGCTCGACCTACTATCAGGACGCCACCTATGACGACATCACCTGGCCCGGAATCTGCCTGGACCCGATCGCCTGCAACATGTGCGAGCAGTTCGGCCCGAGCACGACGAACGATATCCAGTTTCCAATCGAGGAGACCACGGGGCCGACAACGCTCGGCGGATCG
>CAYLVL010000243.1:3722-4674 GCA_964387135.1 uncultured Planctomycetota bacterium | reverse complement strand
TGAGCCGGAACAAGCCGCTCCGGCTGAGGCTCAACAGGAGCCGCTTCAGGCGGCTCGGGCCCTTTCACGAACTCCATTACCTCCTCGACGGTCCTGCCTTTCTCCATCTCGGCCCCGGGAAGATCGATTCTCCTGCCGCGACCCTTCCTGCGGTACCTCTCCCTCAGCGTTCGACGCTTCTTTTCCTCTTCGGCGGCCTGATGCGCGGCGATATGCGCCCTATAAATGGAATAGACCCTGAGTGATTCATGGTCCCGACTCTCCCTTGCCTGCGCCATCCGTCTTATCCAGTACTTCTCCGCCTCATCAAGCCGCTCTTCATAGAGCAGTCGATCAAGCACGGGATCGGGGTATTCGATGAAATCTCCAGTATGGGCGGCAGGCACATAGTCGCCGGTGATCTTCCGGAACTCGGCCCTTATCGCCATTTCGCTCTTCGGCTCTTCGAAATTCCCTGCCCACAGATCGGTCCAGCCTCCGCGCGCCCATTCGCCCCAGCTCCTGGGATCGATCGCGATGGCAATCAAGACTATTAAAGCAAGGATTACCCAGAAGAAGGCCATGGTCGGTGATTGGGATCAAATGGATATGAGCTCGCCATAGTCGTCTGATTCATCATCTTTCCTTCCGGACTTCTCATCCTCCGATTCATCGGTTATGCCCGGACGGAACTCGACGGGACCTTCTCCACCGCTCCGGCGCCCGATGGTCACCGGTCCGGGCGGAGGCGGAACGAAATCCCCGGGGATTTCGGGAGTCACAACTTCCGTTTCCTCGGGCTCCGGAACCTGAACCGGCTCGGGAGTTGCTGGTGGTGTTTCCCGCACGGGCGACGGCTCGGGCAGACTGGAAGATCCGGGCTGGGATCTCCTTCGCGCCCATAGCGGCGGCGGGATTACCGCTCCCCCCGCAGGTTGCGGAGTCTCTTCGATGGTCTCCACCACCTCTATCG
>CAYLVL010000243.1:0-3712 GCA_964387135.1 uncultured Planctomycetota bacterium | reverse complement strand
TTTTCGCTCCACGGAGGCTTCGTGTCACTGATTGATGGAATCTCCGCCTTGCGGCGGGCACGTTGCAGGAGAAGCTCCTTGTCCATCTCCTTCTGTCTTCTGGCGATCCTGGCTCCGTAGATCGCGTATTTCCTAAGAGCGTCATCATCGTCCATCTCCTCGGCGATGCGCTCCATTTCCTCCCGGTATTCCCTCGCCTCGTCGAGCAAGCCCGCCCGGATCAGCTCCTCCATGTGGGTGTCCGGGACATCGATGTAGTCGTCGGCGGAGACCATGACCACCTCGGGCTCTGATCGCTTTCGGTACATGCGTCTCAGCTCGAAGTCGTCACGCTCGCGAGTCCTCAGCCTCGGGGATCGTCCGAACAAGCCGTAGCCGCCACAGGTCCACGAGTCGCCCCAAAGGCTTCTGTCGGTGCCCGCAAGCACCAGCGCGATCAGCAGCCATATCAGCCACCAGAAACCCATGCCCTGAAGTTACAGGCCTCCTTTCCGCGAATGCGATTCAGCCAAGGCGCCGGCTCCCCGCTTTATTCGACTTCCCAAGCCTCCCACGGTTGCGTTTTTCAACTTTCCCTCGATCGTTTGCGTCTAATGATAGCATGATATACTCAGGTTGACTTCCCCTGTTAAATGCAGTGAGGTATCTCAAGATTGATCCGAATCGCACCTAAAACGATAGCTTCGGCAGGAATTATCAAGACAATGCATAGATTTGCCATCTCCCTTCTGGCTACGCTTTTGCTTCTAACTATAAGCAGTTGCTCCCGATCGGGCAGCCCGACCGTACCGTCCGTCGAGTTCGAAGACGGCATCGCACCCCCAACCGGACTTGCCGGACTTCCGGTTGCGGACGCGGCGACCCTCGCGCCATCTCCCGGCTCGGTCCTCCCCGCGTACGACGGGTCGGCCTCCAATGACGGACACGGACTGATCGGGATCTGGAGAGCGCGAATCCGGGACGACGGCCGAGTGGAAGTCATCCCGCTTCGCACCGAGCAGACCCATTTCAACGTCACCAATGCGGTCCTTAACTCCCCCGGCTGCTTCCAGATATCGCTCGGTCCGCCGCCGGGCCCCAACATGTTCGACTTCAACGTGACTCTTACGAATCCTTTCGGCATTTCGGGCTACGACGTGACCGGTATCATAAGGACATCGGGGGACATAAAGTTTCTCAACCCGGATTCGTACACCTTCCTTTTCAGTTACCCCGGCGACACGATGCCGAATCCGTTCGCGGCGTGGGATACGGGGGTCGGGAATCGCCGGTTCGGGGGCTACGCGAGCCACACCGAGATGCTTCGATTCAAAAAAGGCGGCATAACGAAATTCGGGGAGATCGATTTCGTTATCCAGGCCTCATGGCCCGGCAACCAGGAAGAGCCGTACGGAGTATGGGGACTTCTGTCCAGCGGTGATCTCAAGAGCGACGGCTCCAACTCGGTGGACTTCAGGTGTCGGGTCGGCGACTGGCAGGCCAATGTCGGCAGCGTGGTGATTGATCTTACCCCGATCGGGGGTTCGCCGAATACCCCGATGACCTACCTCGAAGAGAACATCTGGCAACTGTCTTCCGTTAGTTACTCCCAAACCGGTCAGGGCCCCGGCGAGCATGTGCTTCAAGTCAAAGCCACGTCCAATGGAGTCTCGACCTACAATTACCTCGCGGTAAAAGTCATCGAGGTGGCACCGATCAAGCAGGGACCGTTCGAAATCCGGTACCAGAACCTCCCTCTCGAGCCGCCGAACGGCCCGACGGACGGGATGGACATAGCGGTCATGGGCGCGGGGGACGGAACACAGGTCGGGATGGTATTCGGCGGCGACGATACCTACCATTTCTGGAGCCCGGACTGGCGGGACGGGGATTTCGGCCTCTACTACCAGGACTCCGGAGACCCGATAACCCCGTTCGATCTGCCCAACTTCCGGTTTGACTTCGCCGACAGCAATATCCCCGACTCGTCGGTGGATTCCATCTTTACCCTGAGCTGGGGGGAGGCCAATTCGTCGCGCGCGGTGCTGGATTCGACAAGCATCCCGCAGGTCATGGCGCGCGAGCGCATCGCGCTGTGGTGGATGACCGGCGATTCGCTCAAGCTTACGGCGAATGTGCTTGTTATCGGGGCCGATCCGGGTCCGCCGAAAACCTACACCGTTATCGTGCGGCCGGTCGATTTCGCGAGCGGGTTCAGGCAGGACGGTCTTCTATACATGGCGCTGGTATACGACGCGGGGGACGAATCAGAGTTCGAGATCGTGGACATCATGGCGCTCAAGCCGCCCCTGGATTTCCAGGACAATCCCGATCTGTATACCGGCGGGTACGAGATATCGCTGGACGAGGGCAGCGGCGATGGGCTGGTGAATCGAAACGCGCTGGTCGGCATCGATGTCGACGACACCAATGTGCTTCCTGTCACCGGCGGCTACGGGGGCAACGCCTGGGTGGCCGCTGTTGAAGCGGGAGGAGAAAACGAGCTTGAGATAGCGGCGGTGAATATCGAAACGGGCGGCATGAGCTTGGCCACTGTGCCGCAGCCCTATCCCCCCCTGGACTGCGAGATACTCCCCCTGAAGAACGCCGGCAAACCGTCCAATGCGATCTGCGTGCTGTGCGAGGACAATCTGATCAGGCTGTACGACTACGGGGGCAATCCGATGTACACGATCGGCGGGCCGCCTTATATGATCGGTGACGCGCTGCGGCTGGATGTCGACGACAGGAATCTCGCGATACACGTCCTCCACGAGGGACCGTCCGGCCCGCTGGTGACGGTCTATAAGTGGGATGGGTAAGCCGGATCGGAATCCGATTCGCACAATTGAAGAATGAAAAAACCCGCGTTCGTAACGCGGGTTGCTGCATTCAGTTCAAAGTGCCGCTACGGCTGCTTGGTAGACCCGCATCTGTGATGTGGGCACCGGCAATTACTACCACGCGGCAGTGTGCTCCCGATCCTTTCGGAACATCGGCCAGGACATGACGCCGAGCGTGGAGTCCTCAACCTCCACCAGCGTCACGTACCCGTCGAACCGACCGAAGGCGATGTTCACCAGGCCGTCGGAGTCGATATCATCGACCGCGGGCGAGCTGTCGATCCAGTCACCGGTATGGTAGCTGAACATAAGTCCGCCGGTATCGCCGTCGATTCCGTAAAGATAGCCGTCGTCCGAACCCACCATCGCGTCCGGAATATCATCATCGTTGATGTCGACCAGCGCCGCGGACGACCAGATACGATCCATGGAGGGGAAGGTCCAGATCTCGGAGCCGTCCACACCGCTCAGCGCGTACACATCGGAGCTGTCAGCGCCGAGAACGATGTCGGGTACGGCGTCGCCGTCAAGGTATCCGAGCGCCGGGCTTGTCCAGATGTACGCTCCGGTCGGGTAGGTCCAGAGATTGCCGCCGGTCGCGCCGTCGATTGCGTGGACGTCGCCGTCCAGGCCGGCAATGACCGCGTCGGGAACCGTGTCGCCGTTAAGGTCGGTCAATGCCGGCGATGAGTTGACCCACTCGCCGATCAGGTAGGTCCAGATACCGCCGCCCGTGACGCCGTTGATGGCGTACACGTTTCCATCGCGACTGCCCACGACGATGTCTGGGATGTCATCACCGGTGATGTCGGCATTGGCAGGCGATGAGAAAATGCCCGCTCCAGTGGGGTAGGTCCAGTGGACGCTGCCATCCAGGTAGTTGAGCGCGT
>CAYLVL010000242.1:0-4693 GCA_964387135.1 uncultured Planctomycetota bacterium | reverse complement strand
GGGCGGGACGGGCAGCGGGCTGGGCATTCCGGGACTCGAGGGCGGTCCGCAGTTCCCGCCGGTTGACGAGGGTCAGCCGGGAGGGGAGGACGGCACACAGCCGGGACCGTCGGCGGGCGAAGGCGAGTCAGTTCCCGGGACGGCTCCGGGCACTAATCCCCCGGGATGTGTCGACAGATGCGGAGACTGCGTCGGCCTTTGGGAGTCGGTCAAGGAAGCTGAAGAGCAGCTCGAGGATGCCAAGGGGCGTCTTGAGGACCTCCAGTCGCAGATGGAAGATGCAATGGAGGCTCTTGAGGAAGCGAATCAGGAAGTGGATGAAACGGAGCAGAATTACCAGGATGCTGAAAGGGAGCTCCGGGACAAGCAGGAGGAGCTCGACACGTTCATGGAGAGCCATGTTTTCTCCAATTCGGTCGGGCCGACTCCGGAGTATGGTCCGAATCACGTGCAATACAAGGGCGTGGACATCTACTTCAGCGACTACGAGACGTTCCGCGACATTTTCGACCTGATAAAGCCGTGGATAGACGAGCTTGCGGAAGAGCTCGAGGAGGCCCGGGCAGCGTTTGACCAGGCCGATGAGGAGCTTCTCGCCGCGCAGGTGAGGGCGCACGATCTGGGTCAGCTTGTGATGCATCTTCAGAATGAGGTCACAGCCGCTCAGAATGATGTCACCCAGAAGGAGTGCGCGTACTGGCACAAGAAGGCCGCGTATGATGAGTGCGTGAGGTTAAGGAGGGCGTGTTACGAGGCGTACGGGTGTCCGCCATATGTGGCTCCGCACGAGCGCGAGAGAGGAGTACCCGGGGCGGCTGCCGGAACCGAGGTGCCGGGCTATGAGGGCGAAGGTGAGCTGGAGCCCGGCGAAGAGGGGCCGACAGACGGTCGGCCTACGCCGCTTCCGCCGGGGCAGGGAACCGGTCCGGGCGCTGAAGGAGGCGGAGCGGGCGGAGGCTGCGGATGCGGCAACTGCGAGGGTGAATTCAGGGACTACTACAATGCCAAGCTGGCGGCGGGCGAAGCGTACAGGGCGTACGAGGAAGCCGCCGAGGCGCTTGAGTTGATCACGGAGTTTTATAATTCGGCCAGGGCCGATCTGGAGAGGGCCGAGGCGGAGCTGAGGCGGCTCATGGACGAGCTCGCCGAGGCTGATCCGAGCGATCCGGGTTATGAAATGCTCCGGAATGCGCTCGCGGGCGCGAAGTTTGAGTTCGAGATGGCCAACGCTTACTTCAAGGCAGCCGCGGAATCTCTTGAGACGGCGCCAAACCAGTATGAAGCCGCCAAGCATCAATGGGAGCAGGCAGATAACACAGCCGATGTGGCCGAGCAGGCGTATTTTGACTGCATGCGCAGGCTCAGGGCATGCGAGGAGGAACGCGGATGCGAGCCGGCACCTGCTCCCGGCGGTGGGGAAGACGGCGGAGAAGTGATTCCGATGCCGCCGATTCCGGGTTTCGGTGAGGAGGAGCCTGGAGAAGAGGGCGAGGAGGAAAGCGGCGGATGGCTGCCGGGAGTGGATCCGGGCGGCACGATCGGAGGAGGTTTCGAGGATGCGGACAGGGACGGTGACGGGGAGCCGGATGCTGAGGAAGAAGAGGAGGGCGAGGGACAGGTAGGCGAATGCCCGTGCGAGGATTGCCTGGATGAGTATCTTGATCTGCTGGCTGCGGAGGGGAAATTCGAAGGGGCGATAGATGCGTGGCTGGATGCAGCGGACGCTCTGGAGGAAGCTCAAAGCGTGCAAGCAGCCGCTCAGGCTGCAAGGGATGCGGCCCAGGCGGAACTGGATCAGGCGAACACGGATATCCAGAATATCCAGGCGCAGATCGATGCCATTGTAGCGAAGATCAACGAGATGCCCGGCGTCGGCACTGATCCGGCCACAGGCAGAAGCTACGGCGGGATCGGCGGCATCACGTTCTACTTCAGCAATTCGCAGTCATACATCGCGGCGGGCAAGCAGTACAATGACGCGTTGCATGCCCTGAAGCGGCAGATGAATGACGCGCAGGCGCGGAAGAAGGCGGCACAGAAAAAGCTGGATGATGCGGAGTTCGCTTTGTCAAGGGCGAACTCCGCACTGATGATCGCGCAGAACAACGAGTCCATGGCATTTTCCGCTGCCGAATCTGCGTTTCGCGACTACGAGAGGGCGTACGATGACTACATGGACTGCCTTGTTGAAAGGCTGATCTGCATGCTCGATCATCCCGAGGAGTGCGCCAACGAGGAACTGGAGCCGTGGAAGGGCCCGCCAAAGGAAGGCAGAGAAGGCGAGGGCAAGGATTGCGGCTGCAAGCAGTACGGAGAGGTCGATCTCGATGAGCTCTTCAGTACCGCCGATCTCAACGAGCTGAGAGGGCGGTTCAATGATGGGATTAGCTGGAGGATTGACGAGGTTGACAGGCTGCATGATGGCGCTCTGGCGGACTGGGAGGACGCGCAATCGGAGTACGAGGCGGCGCTGTACGATGTGGAGACGGCGATCCAGCAGGCCGGGAACGCGATGGCGGACCTGATCGACTGGCTGACGATGATGGATTCTCTCGCGCAGAGCCTCCCGGACGGCGCGTTGCTGATTGACGAGATGAGGGAGCCGCCGGAAGGGTATGACGTGAAGCTGGTCGGTGGCTTGCATATCTACTACCCGGTCGAGCTTGAGGCGGAGATCGAGGCGTGGATCGAGCGGCATCAGTCGGAGATTGATACGATCGGCATCAGCCGGGTTTCGGATATCGAGCGGTATCTGGCGGATGCAAAGGGCTGGGATGCCGACGATGTAATGGATCTTGATGACGCACTGATGCGCTTCTTCGACGCCTGTACGAGGCTGGAGGAGGTCGCCGGTCGGGTAGCCGGATACGAGACAGAGCTCAGGCTTCTCAGGGATTACCAGGCGGGCTGGGCTGCGAGGTTTGATGCCATGGAAGATCTGCTTCAGCAGTTCGAGCACGATTTGCAGGAAATCACTGAAGAAGCACGGGCGGCGGGAGTTGACATTTGATGCGAGCAGGATCCGCAGGATCATGACGATGGCCAGCGGACCAAAATAGCCGGTATAACCGCACGGATACCATCCGTGGGGTTTTGAATGCTCAATCAGGCTTAAAGATGAGCCTGAGCTGGTGACATAATTGTGTAGGTTCTCCGAACAAAGGAGATGGGAGGAGGCTATGGCCTCAGTCTCTGATCTCGCGCGAAAGTTGACATTTATCTTCATCCTGCTGCTTACAGCAGGCGCGGCGCAGGTTGCCCTTGCCCAGGATGAGGGTCCTCACGAGCCGCTTGACATCGCGACGATATCTCATCCTGCGCCGGGAAGCACAGTCGCTCCTCTCGACACGCTGATTCTCATCGAGATCGATGAGTACTACGTGGGGGAGGATTTCTTTTACCTGATTCTGCTTGATGATGAGCCGATAACGGCGAGATGGGATCCGGATGCGCTGGCGTTCAGCTACTACCCCGACCACATGCTCGAGATGGGGGAGCATACGATCAGGGTGCTGATGACGCAGACAGACGGTCCTCAGCATCAGCTTGTCGCGCAGTGCACGTTCAATGTAGGCGTCGGGGGACGTCCGGTTGAGCCTGCTGCGCCGGGGACGGTATTCGATCTTGGCGCGGAAAGGGTGCCTTCGCCGCCGCCTAGCCCGGTCGCAGGGCAGATGCCGGGGGATTTCTTCTCGCTGAACGGCAGAGCTTCGATTGATGCAAGCTTTGTCAACTACGAAGGACTCGGCGCGAGACTCAGGCAGGAGCCGGATAATACATCGATTTTCGATCTGAACGGCCGAGGACGGTCGGGGGAGACGGAATTCGATTTTCGATTCTACCTCACCACCGACGAGAGCAAGTATCAGCAGCCCAGGAACCGCTATGCGTTTCATGTGGGGCAGGAGCTGTATGGATTCACGGTCGGTGACGCCACCCCCAGGCTGGGGACTTTGACCCTGGACGGATTGCGTATGAGGGGAGTGTACGGTTGGGGGACATACGGGGCGTTCACGGTGCATCTTGCGGAAGGCCAGACGAGAAGGGAGACTGAGACGAGTTATCGGGGTGACGGAAGCCTGTATCGTCGGGGGATGGGCGAGCAGCGGCTATGGATGGCCAGGATGGCCCTTTGGCAGGACGATCCGTTCTCTGTCGGATTCACCTATCTGAGCGGAGAGGAAGACGCGGGGGACGCCGACTCGACGGGCAAGCCGGGCGAGAACACGGTGAGAGGCGTTGATTTTCTGTGGCGGTTTGGCGGTGGGGACGGATCGATCAGGGGTGCATGGGCGGAATCTGATTACGACTACGATGATCCGGATGAGGAGGATGTGTCGGGCGCGCAGGGACAGGAACTCGAAGCGAACTACGCTATCGGCGGACACAACTTCAAGGCCAGATGGATGCAGATCGATCCGGGTTTCACAACGCTGGGGCGTCTCTCGCTTCAGAAGGACCGGGAAACGTGGAGCGTCGAGGACAGGTTCAATCTCTCGCGCGGTGCTCTGACGGGGAGGGTATTCTGGGAGAGATACCACAACAACCTCGAGGATACCCTTGACTACACGACGACATCGTCGCGGTACGGGGGGCAGCTAAGATATCGATTCACACTCTCCGGGCCGACGCTGATAATCGGGTGGCAGCGGCAGGACAGGGAAAATGATGCGCCGTCGGACGAAAGCGCGTG
>CAYLVL010000241.1:0-4735 GCA_964387135.1 uncultured Planctomycetota bacterium | reverse complement strand
GAGCTGGGGATATTCCGGCTGGGAGAGACCCGTGAATGCCCAGACCCCCGCAAGAGTCCCGATCTATCAAGGCTACAACGTGTGGGTCAGGACGGGCGAGGGACACACTGCCAAGTTCAAGATTCTGATGGCGGAGTCCAACGATAACGTCACGAGCTATCTCCGCCTTAAGATTGAATGGATATACCAGCCGGACGGCTCGACGGAGTTTCATCCTCTTCCGGCAGCGGAGGAGGAGACGGACGAGGGCTGATCCGGTCGATTCTGAAGGTGGGCCGCAGGCCGAGAGGCAAACGGAGGTTACGGAAATGGGTGGTAAACCCGCAGGCTATGCTCTTATCGCGCTGATCACGATGGTTCTCAGCGCTGTCGGGTGCTCATCCGTGCATCAGGTGCCTGTTATTCCCAACGTTGATGCCAGTGGGACCGATACGGATACGCATGCCGGGCAGGTTCTGCTCGGGTTGTACGAGATCGACATTGACCCGGTGAGCGGAGGCGCGACGGCGATCCCGATTCGCGTCGCGCAGTTCCAGGTAAACGTCGTCAGGTTTCTTCAGCCGCCCGCGGGTGATCCAACCAGCCTGAGCATCAGGATAAACACGGACGGCACCAGCCTTTCCGAAGGGCTCATCGATCTTGATGTCTCGATAACCCATCCGTTCCCCGGAACCAATATACGCGGGTTCGATGTCAGGGGAATCGTGCTCGGCGAGCGCGGGACCCGTGTGTCGGATTTCGATCATGAAGCGACATACCCCGCCGAGGACGAAATGAGGCTTCTGAACGCGGACGGCTACACCCGATGGTGGAACGCGGCGGAGTTTCTTACACCCGGGCTGTTCGGCTACACGCCCACTATTCTGGGATTCGGCGACCCCACCGCAACGATCAACGGCTACAAATATTTCTGTGACGGATTGGACCGGGACGATCCTCTCGAATTGGATATCGAGACCAGGGGCACATTCTCAACGCGGAACGTGCTGGGTGATCCGAACAAGCTGACAAGGCGGTATGTTATTCAATTCCCGATGGAAGGCACCAATCCGGTGATCAGGTTCAGGTACGCGATATGCGCGTCGTTCCTGCCGCCGGATCCTCCCCATGCCCCCCCTGCTCCGGTCGATGCCTACCCGATCGAGGCCAACTGCCCTGAGGCTTACCAGGTTTCGATGAGTGTCGATCCGTCAAGCACGGCCTACTACCTTCCGAGCATGGCGGGCGGCGACCTTGTGCTCAACGTCGAGGTTTTCGACTGGCAGGCACTGGAGAATCCCGACGGAGTTGTCGCGGAGATCGATCACATCGCGCTTGAGTCGCCCACAATGTGGGACGGAGTTGTGGATGCGGCATCCGCCGGAGTGCCTTCTCCCACCGGCAACCCGACATCGTCGGTCTGGCAGGTGGACATACGGGACGTGACTCCAACCGGGCTCGAGCAGGAGGTCTTCGTCACGGTGACATCGGCCGATCCCACGAGTTACGCCCCACCGATCTCGGGTCCGATCTATCCCGGCGAAGCGGTTCTGTCGGCATACCATCTGTTCAATATCCGGATTTCGGATAATTCGCCGCCGGAGATCGGCGAGATCTTCGGCCCCGACAAGTACGTGCACGACCGTGCGCTGACATTCACGCTGACGAGCGCGTTTGATATGCAGGACGGACCCAATGTCACGATCAAGTGGGATATGGACGGAGACAGGGATTTCGAGGACGACGAGGACGGATACGACAACAACTTCCGAGGGACATACACATTTACCGGGATAGGAGAGACGTACGAAGTTCAGTGCCGGGTATACGATACGCAGGGCGGCTACTCCGACTCGAACATACTCCTCGTCGAGCCGATCTCCCTGCCCTACATCGATCCTATGGATTACTCCACCCAGTACAACTGGCAGGTGGTGAACGGGATTTTCGGATCGCACATGTCCGATCTCGAGTGGAACGTGCAGGACGATCACTGGTCGACCAGCTCGGCTGAAACCGGCTACTACGATGACTACATGGACACCACGCTGATCTGTCCGAAGCTGCCGGGCTCCGAAAGGGGCAAGGTGACGATCTGCTTCAGCCACCGCTTCAACACCGAACCGGGTTTCGATTTAGTCAGCGTCTGGTACCGCATCAACCGTGGACCGTGGGAGCCGACATCCTTCGTTCACTCGGGCCTTAGCGACGATTATCCCGAGTATACCCATTGGAGCTTCACACTGACGAACCTGTACGAGGACGATGTGTTCGATGTGGGATTCGCATTCAGCGCCGACAGCGTGTCCTCCACGTTCGCCGGCTGGGACATCACGGATTTCATGGCGCTGGACAACGAGCCGCCGGATGTCGGCGAAATCGAGGGACCTTCAACGGTGGAATCACAGGGGCCGTGGACCTACTCCGTTGCAGCCACCGACATCGACGGAATCGATACCTGCATGTGGAGCGTCGAGCCTTACGGCGTCGAGCCTGTTTATGACGATCCCGGCGACGGTGAGGGGCACATCGAAATCACGTTTCCCTCGGACGGCAGGTTCGATATATGGGTGCAGGTTACCGATCTCGGTGATCCGCCGCTCAGCGCGGAATCCGGGCCGTACACGGTAACCGTGTTCACTCTCAGCGACGATCCGTTTTTCAGGGATCATTTCGACGAAGACACCGGCGCATGGACGTACACGGGCGGAATAGATGACGGCTCCTACCAGGATTTCTGGCATATCGAAGCCGCGGAGAGCTTCCTCTCGAACGTCGGTCCGGACGACTGCTACGCCGAGACGGACAGGCAGCCGATCGAGAAAACGGCGAGTGTCGAAATAGCTTTCCCGACAAGCACCGACGATGCCGGACTGAAGCTCATCCACAGGCTCGAGGTTGAATCCGGCGGCGGAACCGGTCCTCATGACGGACAGTGGGTCACGCTGGACGGGGAGCTTGTCGAGCCGTCGCATGGGTTCCTTTATTACGACAACGAAGGGATATGGGATCACGGGTACTTCGTGGGCAACACCGATGGATGGGTATCGAGCACGTTTCTTCTGGGTGCGGAATACAACGACGGCGCGACGCATATACTGACCGTTCACTCGCTGTCGGATGATACGCATGACAACTGCACGGACGGCTGGCAGATCGACTTGGTGGAGCTGTGGCTGGAGGAGTAAGGAACGAAATCCCCATTTTCGCCTTATTCTCCGTATAATTCCCCCCTGTAGATGCAGCGACTCGCCCGCATAGATTCAAGGCACCCCGACTGGCTTCCGCTCATTCTCCTTTTCCTTTTCGCGGTCGGCTTTTTCTTCCCCGTGCTTTTCACGGGACGTGCCCCGGCGATCAACAGCCTGAGGAAAGTCGAGCCGTGGAGAACCGTCCGGCTGGAAAGCGGCGACGGGACGGTGGAGTACCGCCCCAGCGGCGAGCCGGTCTACTCGTGGAAAACCAGCGAGGGATTCGCGGACGACCTGAACCGCCAGTTTATCCCGTGGGGATTGTACGCGCAGCAGCGATTGCGATCAGGCGACTGGCCGCTCTGGAATCCGCATCTCGCGTGCGGACAGCCACTCTACGCCAATCACCAGACCGGCATCACCAATCCGCTGATTCTGCTCTGCTATCTCATCTTACCCGGTATCCAGGCGTTCACGGCGATTTTCTTTCTCATCTTCGTGTTCGCAGGATGGGGGATGTACGCCTACCTTCGAGTGCTCGGTCTCGGAAGATGGCCCGCGCTACTGGCCGCGGCAACCTACCAGTTCATGCTGGGCTACATCCCGACACTGGACACGCTGATTGTCGAAAAAGCCCTCTTTCCGCTGCTGCTGTATTGCGTTGAGAGACTCGTCAGAAAGCCTGCGGGTCGAGGCGCGATCTGGGTTTTTCTGTCGACCGTGACACTCGCCCTTGTGCAGACATCGTGCCACGTGCAGGAAGCGGTGTTTATCCATTATCTGCTCGGACCGTACCTGGTCTTCATCGCAGGCGATCGCGACTCATTTCCCAGGGGAGCGGTGTGGCGAACGGTCGGGAAGCGCATTGTCCTCGCGATTGGGATCTACATCCCGGCACTGTTAATGGGGTTGATCCAGAACCTGCCGACGCTTGAGTTCTACACGCTCTCAACGCGCGCGATCGGCTTCGAGAAGCAGGTTGTGGAAGCCACGCAGCTCGAAGCGGGGCTTTCGTGGATACAGTCGCTGATGATCGCGTTTCCGAGGCTGTTCGGCGATTATCTCCTGAGGAACATGCCGCTCGAGCACTACCTTCTGAATTACGGTTACGTGGGAATAATCACAATACTCGCGGCGCCGTTCGCGGGATGGATCGGACGCACGCGCAGGCAGGTATGGTTCTGGAGAATCGCGGCGCTTGTGTTCTTTCTGGCAATCGTCTGGAACTGGTTTTACTTCAACGTTCTGTGCTGGCTCCCGCTGTTCAGGGTGAGCCTTCAGAAGCCGTTCAGCCCGTTGTTCTTCGCGCTTATCGTCCTCGCGGGGCACGGCTTCGCCTTTCTTCTCGATCCGAAGCCGATCAGGACTGCTGCCAACAGGCTTATCGGCTACGCGTCGATGATCGCGTATGGAGCGCTCATAAGTGTCGGCTCCCTGTATGTCTACTCTCTCATTCTGCCCGACAGACCGTTCAACGACGAGCAGTCATACGTGTTCGGACAGGTGACACTTGGAGCCGCGGTTGCATCGCTGGCGTGCCTGATCATCAGCATTTACTGGTCGCA
>CAYLVL010000240.1:0-4737 GCA_964387135.1 uncultured Planctomycetota bacterium | reverse complement strand
CCCGGTGGTGGACGAGATAGTCCCTGAAAGCTCGGAGCAGCAGATCGAGCACATCGCCCTCGCGAGGAAGGGCGATCTCCTGGTTACCTGCCCCGCCTCCGCAGACATCATCGCCAGGTACGCGACTGGAATAGCCGATGACCCGCTGGCCCTGATCGCGCTCGCGTTCGGCATACCCCACATTATCGCTCCCGGAATGAATCATCGCATGTGGGAGCATCCCGCCACAACAGCGAACGTAGCCATGCTCAAGGAGCGCGGGTGCATTTTTGTCGGGCCGGATAGGGGCATGATGGCCTGCGATGAGGAAGGCTGGGGCAGGCTCGCGAATATCAACGCGATCCACGGCTGCATCATGGCCGAGCTGGGAAAATCGGGGCATCTCGCAGGAAGGAAAATCGTCGTCTCGTCCGGAGCGACGAAAGAGCGGATCGACGATGTCCGGTACATCACGAACCGCTCGACCGGCAGGATGGGGCACGCGATAGCCGAGGCAGCCAGGAATCTCGGGGCAACCGTCGTGCTTGTCACCGCATCCGACCTGGAGCATCCCCACGGTGTATCGGTTGAGAAAGTCGAAAGCGCGAAGGAGATGCGCGAAACAATTCTGCGGGAGGCCGTGGACGCGGATGTGGTCGTTATGGCGGCGGCGGTAGCCGATTTCACTCCGGCGGAAAAGATGAAAGGCAAACTGAAAAAGGAAAAAGCGGGCGAGCGATTGGAAATGCAGCTCGAAAGAACGCCCGACATCCTTGCACAGCTCGGGGAGCGGAAGAGCAAGGGGCAGGTGCTTGTAGGATTCGCGGCGGAGTACGGTACGGAAGGCAGGGACGAGGCGCTCAGGAAGTGCAGGCGCAAATCATGCGATATCATGTGTCTTAACGATATCTCGCGCGAGGATGTTGGGTTCGCCTCTGATTACAATGAAATGGACCTTGTGTTCGCCGACGGCTCTGAAAAGGCCGTTCCGAAGGGCACGAAAAAGGAAGTGGCGATGATCATCATGCGCGAGATTGCGGGATTGCTCGATGCATAGTCCGAACAGCGGACGTATTTTCGCCCGATCAATCGGGCCGGGAGAGATGATATGGCTTTTTTGAGACTCAAATGGATCATGAAAACAGCTATGCCGGTGATCGTATGCGCCTTAGTGCTGCTCGCCACCAACACCGGCATGGCGCAAAGCACAAGAAGCGCTTTCATCAGCGATACGGTGGCGACGGTCAACGGGCAGGAGATCACGGAAAGCGAGCTCATGTTCAACCTCATGAGGATGTTCGGGGAGGACACGGTCTACGATCTCATCGAGGATGAGGTCATCGTCAGCCAGGCCGCGCAGTTGAACGTCTCGCTCGACGCGAACGAAGTGGTCGAATACCTGTCCGGCGCCTACGCCCCTGAAAAGCTGGCATCGCTGATTGACGCGTTCGGAGAGGACCTGCTCAATCATGCCGTGGGGAACCAGTTGCTGGCGCTGAAGACGGTCACCGCGAAGATCGATCAGATCGTGGCCGAGTTCGGGATTGAGGTCAGCGACGAGCAGGTACGGGATTACTATCTGGACAATATCCAGTACTGGGTGACGCCTGCTCAGGTCAGGTTCAGCCTCATAGAGACCTCGACCGAAGCAGAGGCGCAAGCGGCCAGGAACCGGATTCTCGCGGGGGAGGATTTCGGAGCCGTGTGCAGGGAAGTCAGCACACACGAGGGCACGAGGATCTATGACGGTGACATCGGCGGTCTGGTCCCGGAAGGCTATTCCTCCGGTGAAAAAGCCGTTCTGGAACAGGCGGCATTTGACCTGGAAATAAACGAGGTCAGCGCGCCCTTGTCGGTCGAGGACAAATGGTACCTGGTGATGCCTACCGAGAAAACCGAGTACCGGGAAGAGCCGCTCGAAGAGGTCCGGGACGATATTCACGCCGTGCTGGTCGATCAGCTTGTCGAGCCGCATCTTGAAGACTGGCTGGATTCGCTTTTCGAAAACGCAGAGATCGAGATCCTGTACCCGATTCTGCTCGATCCACTGCCTGCTTCCTTTACGCCGGGCGAAGAGGGTAGTTTCATCGCGCCCACCATCGCGAGGGTCAACGGAAGGGACATTCCGGAAGGCGCCCTGTTTTTCCACCTGCTCAGGCAGTACGGCAGCGACGTTATAAAGGTGATCATCGAGGAGATCCTTTATGTTCAGCAGGCCCCCGCTTTGGGCGTCACGTTATCGCAGGACGAGATTGCCCGGGAGCTCGCCGACACCTACGAGCCGGATGTCCTGTCGATACTCAATACCGCTTTCGGCTCGGACACCGTCAACAACGCAATGATGAGACATCTTGTGGCGCTTGAAGTGCTCGGCGTGAAATACCAGGAGATTATCGATCAGCAGGACATTGAGATCACCGAAGAAGAAGTGACCTCGTACTACCTGGAGAACCTGCCCAACTGGGTAATGCCCGACCTTGTGCGATTCAGCATGCTGGTCGTGGAGACCGAGGAGGAAGCCCGGGCCGCGAGAGAGAGGATCGAAGCAGGTGAGAGCTTCAGCGCGGTATGCCGCGAGGTCAGCGTAGAAGAGAACACAAGAGAATACGGCGGGGATATCGGCGGCCCGCTGCCTCGGGGATTCGCTTCCGGCGAAAACGTGGCAATCGAGAATGCGGCATTCATGCTGCCGATCGAGGCGGTCAGCCAGCCCATCCAGGTGGGCGGTCGCTGGTTCCTCATCAAGGTTACCGACAGAAGCGAGGCGTATGAGCCGACGCTGGGCGAGATGCGTGAGGATATCTACGCCGAGCTTCTCCAGAACCGTGTATCCCCGTTCCTTACAGGATGGCGCAGCGAGTTGTGGGAGTCGGCCGATATAACGGTCGTGTATCCGATCTTCTCGGACACCCCGTCACCCGATTTTTCGAGCGAGGGCGACATGCTTCCGGGTATTTGAGGGAGTGATTCCGGCGCTCGCTGACGCTCGCGGCCCTGATTCGTGTTGTTGCTGGGTAGCGGGCTCCGATTCGGAATTGGATTGGATTTCGGAATTAGTCAATCGAGCCGTCCTTGGAGGACGGCTTCTCTTTTGGCTTGTCGGGGATGGTATAATTTCCGCCCCTTCGAATTTTCATAGTGGGGAACCATTAGGGTGGACTGAATGCTCAACCCGCCGGAAGGGCAGATCGGGAAACACACGTCGCCGCACACGCTTGAGGATACGCAGGGGCGACTTGTGCGTGTCGTTCCGCTTACGGGCGGCGGACGAATCGGACGATCGCTTACCTACAAGGTTCCTTCACAATATGCGAGCACAATTGACATCGGCTCGGTTGTCGCGGTCGAGGTGCGGAAGTCCTGGCGAGTGGGTATAGTGACCGCCTTCGAGGAAGAGGACGAGGTCACCGAGGCGCTCCCCTACGCCATAAAGGAAATCAGGGCTTTCTACGACGAAGAAGTGCTGCTGAGACCGCGGGATGTCGAGATAGCGAAATGGATCGCGAGCTACTACGTTTGCAGCCTGCGCGACGCGCTGTCTCCCCATACGCCGGAGATCCGGGCGCTCCGGGCGACGAAGGTCATGATTGCCGAGGAGCCCGATCGATTCTACGAGGCTCTCAATTCGCTCGGACTTCTGTTCTCAAGACAGGATTCGGTTCCCATTGAGGAGCGTCCCGACGGCACCCTCCGCATTTCCCGGAACGATCTTGTTGAGTCGCTTCGTGCGGGCGGAATTACCGACAGCAAGGCGGAAAGCACGATTCGATCCTGGGTCGACGACGGAATCCTGACGACCGAGATCGGAATCCGGACCCGCATCCGGCATATAGGCAGGGAAAGCTGGCTCGCGCTCGCGCCGAAGGCCAGAAAAGTCGATATCTCGAAAATGCGGAGTGAGAGACAGAGACAGGTACTGGCGTTGCTCGACAGCGTGGGCGGCACGCTTAATCGCGAGGAGATCGTGCGGGAAGTCCCGCGATCGCAGAGCGCCATCAATGCTCTTGTGAAGAAGGGATTTGTCGACGAGATCGTCGATGCGTCACTGATCCCTCCCGGGGAGCCTCCGGAATCGCTCATTACGATGACCGACTCCCAGAGGGGAGCGGTTGAGACGATCACGAAGTCGATGAAGTCCGGCGAGGCAAGGACATTCCTGCTGTTCGGGGTCACTTCGAGCGGCAAGACGGAAGTCTATCTGGAGGTCTGTCGCAAGGCGATCTCCATGGGCAGGCGGGCGACCGTGCTCGTTCCCGAAATCGCGCTGACATACCAGACCGTCCAGAGATTCATGCACTCGTTCCCTCGACGGATAGCACTTCTTCACAGCGAATTGACCGAAAGGGAGCGCCTGCACGAATGGCGTGCGGTTCGAAGAGGCGAAAGAGACATTGTGATCGGGGCTCGCAGTGCGCTTTTCGCCCCTATGCCCGATCGCGGCGTGATCGTCATCGATGAGGAATCCGAGACAGCCTACAAGCAGCAGCAGCGACCGAAATACCACGCTCGGGAAGTTGCACGGCGAATGTCGCGGGTGGAAGGCAGCGTGGTCGTGCTCGGCAGCGCAACGCCGTCCATCGAATCGTTCCACGCTGCAAGGAAAGGTCACTACACGCTTCTGAGACTCCCCGCGCGAGTTGTCGGAGGCGCTTTGCCGGAGGTTCGCTGCGTCCGACCCGATCTGACCGCGATTGATAAGAAGGACCCCAGGCAGAAGATGAATATCGACGGCAGGGAGATGGCGATCGGTCTCATATC
>CAYLVL010000239.1:0-4745 GCA_964387135.1 uncultured Planctomycetota bacterium | reverse complement strand
GCCGACCGGGCCCGCTCCCGGGCCTCCGCCGCCGTGCGGGGTAGAGAATGTCTTGTGGAGATTGAGATGAATGACGTCGAATCCCATATCTCCCGGACGGGCGATCTCGGCGATCGCGTTCGCGTTTGCGCCATCGTAGTAAAGCTGGCCACCCGCTTCATGTATCAGCTTCGCGATCTCGACAACATCCTCCTCGAACAATCCCAGCGTGTTCGGGTTCGTCATCATGATGCCCGCGGTGTCATCCGAGAGCTTGTCCCTGAGCGAATCGACATCCACCAGTCCGCGATCGTTCGATTTCACCTCGACCACTTGGAAACCCGCCATCGTCGCCGACGCGGGATTGGTTCCGTGCGCGCTGTCGGGAATGAGCATCTCCTTCCTATGCCCCTGCCCTGTCGACTGGAGGTATTTCTTGATGAGCAGCAGCCCGGTGAATTCTCCGTGCGCACCCGCAGCAGGCTGAAGAGTGAAAGCATCCATGCCGAAAACGTCGCTGAACCACTTCTCAAGACTCTGCATGAGGAGAAGGGCGCCCTGGCATTCCTCGACCTCCTGGTATGGATGAAGGTCGGTAAATCCGGGGAAGCTCGATGTGACATCGTTGATCTTCGGGTTGTATTTCATCGTGCAGCTTCCCAGCGGATAGAAGCCGCTGTCGACACCGAAATTGCGATTGGACAGCCCGATGTAGTGCCGCACGTGCTCGATCTCGCTCACCTCAGGAAGCTCCGCAGGCTCCTGCCGAAGACATCCCTCAACTTCCGCCGGAGCGAAAAGCCCCTCGTCCGTCGGCTTGACGCACGATCTGCCCGGTTTGGATTTCTCGAGTATCGTCGGATACTCCGGGTGCAGGTAGTCGGATTCAGTCCTTGATGCAATGCTTTGAGTAGCCATGAATCATTCCTTCTTGTCGTTCTTCTCAACCCGTTCCGCCCGATCTCTGAGAGCCATGTTCATTTTCTCGAAGCCCTCGCGTATGGAGAGCTGTCTCGACGGAAAAACAAACGGCACCAGAAGCCCGGCGAAGAATTCCTCCTGCACGAAACGCACCTTGGTTGAGGATATCTCCTTCATCCGAAAAACATGCTCTCCGTCGAACAAGCCCGGCAACCACAAGCCGCCCTTCCACCGAAGCTCCTCACTCGGTTGCATCCTGGTGATTCTTGCCTTGAATGCACTCGATCCGAAACCCGGCAATTCCATCCTCACCCTCAGAACGGAGCCGTACTCGCATACGCCCTCGACACTCCTGATAAACGGATTCCACTCGCCATACAGCGGGAAGTCGGTAAGCACTTCCCAGACACGCTTCGGCGAGGCATTGATGTCAAGATTCGATCTGATGTGGCTCATCCGCGCCTGTTCCTTCCATTCGATTCCCTAACCAATTGCTGCAAGTGCCTTCACCAGGGCATCTATCTGCTCCACAGTGTTCTCGTCGCCGATTCCGAGAAGCATCGTATTCTCATCCCCGCCCCAACGATCGAGCGGCAGTCCGCCGATGATTCCCTCTTCCTTAAGGGCATCGTTGACCTCGTACGCGGATTTCGGGCAGCGTATGGCGAACTCATGGAAGTGCGGGACATCCGGATGCATAAGATCGCACTTCGTTTTCTCCGCGATGCCTTTTTTCGCGTGCTGAGTCAGGCCCATGATCTTTCTTGCGAGATTCGGAAGCCCGACCTTCCCGTAGTACGAGAGGTAGACCGCCGCCGCGAGAGCGCACAACGCCTGGTTGGTGCAGATATTGGAGGTCGCCCGCTGTCTGGCGATATGCTGCTCGCGACCCTGTAGCGTGAGCACATAGCCGGGCCTTCCGTCCGCATCGACCGTCCTGCCGCTCAGACGTCCGGGAATCCTTCGGATCATCTGGCCTTTTGCCGCGAGGATTCCGAGGTGCGGACCACCATAGCTTATGGGCATACCCAAAGGCTGCCCCTCGGCGACCGCGAGATCAAAACCGACCTCTCCGGGCGGCTTGAGAATCGCGCAGGCTATCGCGTTCGTGACCGCAACCGCCAGCGCCTTCTTCTCGTGAATCGCATCGATGACTTTCGGCAGACCATTGTCCGACAAATCCTCGATCACTCCATGGCGGGTCGGATACTGGATGAAAACCGCAGCCACATCCTCATCAAGCCTGTCTGGAAGCGCTTTCTCATCCAGCCTGCCGTTCTCCTTCGCCGGGATATCCACCCAGTCCATCTCAAGGCCGAAGTTGTAGGTTTTCATTACCTCCCTGATCTCCGGATGGAGGCTCTCAGCGACCAGCACCTTGTTGCGCTTGCCACGGAAGTTATCCCTTGCGGTGACAAGAGAATCGGCGGCTGCGGAGCCGACATCGTAGGAGGACGCGTTCGCGAGATCCATCCCCAGGAGCCTCGACACCATCGTCTGGTACTCGTAAATCGACTGAAGCAAGCCCTGGCTGATCTCGGCCTGGTAGGGCGTGTAGCTGGTGATGAACTCGCTTCGACCGAGGATGAGCTGGATCACCGCCGGACGGTACATCCGCATCGGACCGCCGCCGAGGAAGCTCATCTCACCGGTCAAGGGCATGTTCTGCTCGGCAAGGGTGTAGGCGTCCGCAAACGCCTCCTGCTCCGATGCCGGCGCGGGCATGTCGGCGTGCTCGGTGACCAGTATCTCCCTCGGAATGCTCCGGAACAGGTCCTCTATCTTCTCCACACCGATTTCCGCGAGCATTTCGCGGATGTCGGCTTCCGTATGGGGTACAAACGGCATTACTCGCACCTCTCGAACATCATGCGCATAAGACGGCAAGATCACGCAAAGAGAGTTTTATTGTAGCACCGAGCGGTCGGCTTGCGAAACCGGGGCTTGTCCAACTGGGAGCAACGCGGGACAGATTGACGATACGGGCTGAGCGGTGGTATTGTTCCGAACCCATTTTCCATAAGGCAATCGTAAATCGATCAGAGGAAACCGGAATGGAAGTCAAGAAAGACCAGAAAAGCCCTGAAGAGGAGGAGTTGATCGGCATTCCCGATCCCGACGTAGAGCCGCTGAGCAAGGAGTTCTACGCTCAGTTCGCGCCCAGGAGAGACCCAGAGACATGGAAGCTTCTTCACAAGCTCGGCTGCATCATCAAGGACGACGGAAGCTGCAAGATGATACGAGCGATGTTCAAGGCTGCACTGGAAGAGTCTTTCATCGCCTGGCATGAGGGTCTGATCGACATCGATCAGTTCAGGGAATACATCGACGGACTCGCTACCGGCAAGGTTACGAGATACAAGCTCGAAGTAGAGCTGGCCAAACTGCGCCGCGAAGCGAAGAAGGCCGAAACCGAGGGATAAGGCATCCCGGTCGGCTATTCCCACGACTCTATCCCGCAACAATCGAATTTCATAGAGTACGCGCTTTGCTGCATCCTTTCTTTCCCGGTAAAATCCGTACCGGGAACCGCAGCATATGATGAGACCGGTGCACCGCTCAATACTGCTGGCAGTTGGATTCTGTCTTCTTCTGTCCGTATGGGTTTTCAGGGGAGTCATTTCCGGACGCTATGCGCCGCTTGCCTCGTCATTCAAGAACGACGAACCCTGGGCGAAGGTGATCTCCGAGGAGGACGCCGCGCGTCCCGAGAGCTTCGTAAGCGATCCAACGACGGAGTGCTGGCCGTGGGCGGATTACGCTCACGAGCAGCTTCGCCGGGGAGAGTTCCCGCTCTGGAACCCAAGGATGTTCTCCGGGGCTCCTCTCGTGGCCAATCGTCTCACCGGGCTGCTGAATCCCCTTGTACTCGCGCCGCAAGCCATCTGGGATTCCCTCACCGCGCTGGGTGTGATCTACTTCGTCCATTTCTTCCTCGCGGGCATCTTCATGTGGCTGTATCTGAGGGAGATGCGCATCGGCAACATCGCCGCGCTTCTCGGCACAACCGCTTATCTCCTCCAGGGCGCCTACATCCCGTGGGGCGGAATCTGTGCCACCGACCGCGCCTACTTCCCGATGTCGATGTATTTCCTCGAAAGAGCGCTCAGATGCGGGGACCGTACCGGCGTGATCGGCTTCATACTGGCCTTCACGCTATTGACGATCACCGGGTATCCGCAATTCGTGGTCTACTCGGTCTATGTCATCATCGCCTGGATCCTCTTCACGGGAAGCGGCGGTTTGAAAGAAGCTTCCCGACGGCTGCTCGGTGTGGGACTGGCATTCCTCGTTATGCTTCTCCTCGGAGCGGTTCAACACCTTCTCACAGCGGAATTCTTTGCACATTCGCTCCGAGCGGAATCGCAGTTCCGTGAAGGGCTGTTCGCCAGGACCCGCTACGAGCAGTTTGACTCCCCTGTCACGCTGCTCGCCCTGTTCTTCCCGAAACTCTGGGGGGATTACATCGCGCGAACCGGCTACGCCCTTCCCGACTACATTGTCAGCATCTACAACCACGCGTACGCCGGAATCATGGCGTCATTTGCCGTCCTGTTCGCTCCCGTCGTCTGGCGAAACAGGCAGGCTCGATTCTGGGCCATAATTTTCCTGATCGGCTGCCTGTTTATCGCGTGGCACGAGTTCTTCGCAGCGGTCGCTTATATCCTTCCCGGGTTCAGGTTGAGCCAGGTCAAGCCGCACTTTCTGACGATCACCGCAATGGTCATCGCATCAAGCTTCGTAATTGATCACGTCATTACATACCTGAGGGATCACAAGCGACTGCGCAGGCGGCTTGCGCGTATCGGCTTCTGGCTGTTCGGCGGATTAATCGGAATGCTCGC
>CAYLVL010000238.1:0-4763 GCA_964387135.1 uncultured Planctomycetota bacterium | reverse complement strand
CCGATGCCCTTGCCAAAGTCGTCATGCTGATAACGAAGGTCGAAGAGCATCGGGCCAAGGTCCATCGTCACTTCAATCGGTTTCTCATCGCCGGTAGGCCGATGGAACTCAGCGCTGAATTCTCTGCATCCCAGGTAGGGCTGCTGAAAGCATTGGCCGCGATCAACTCGACGCCTGAAACAATCACGGTACTTCGCGATGTCGTCGTTGGCATGGGATTCGAGATGCTGTGCGGCGCGAATGAGATAGGCGACATCTCTCAGAGCAAGGGTGTGGCGCTGAGCCCGATGCTTATCGGCATCTGCGAGATAGTTCCCATCAGCCCTCCCGAGTGCAGTACTGGAGCGATGCGACTGGCGGTCATTCACTTCATTTCGAAGGAGTGAGATCTGACGGATATCTCGGAGCACATGTATCTCGAGTATCCGCCACCTGAATTCGGGCTTCCAGTAAATCGCTTCAAGCACTCCCCTGGCTGCCGAAGGCGTCATGACCGGGTAACTGACCCTCTCCGCCTTGTTCTCGGGACGCGTGAAACACGCAAGCTCCCCAGCAACGACCACTTCGAGTGGTGTTGGATCACTCAAGGCTTTCGCCTCCTTTCTGTGTTCTTGAACTACCAGAGCATGTCTTGAGGTCTTGTCTGCTCAGTCACCAATCCGTAGGTGCAATGGTATGGTCCACGCCATACCGCTACTCCTGGGACAGAATCATCAGCCCACTCCGTGCACTGCCTGTACAGGTCTTCCCTGAGATTCACAACATATGGCTGGAGCCTTCGGAAGTCTTCTCTTGTGGGTGAGCCACCCCGACCCAGCTTCGTTCTTATCGCTGCAAGAATGGGCTCGATCTCCTCTGGTCGCCAGCCAGCTGCTACTACAGGAATCATGTTGTCACGAATGAACTGATATCGCTTAGCAACTTCTGGGTAGTCTAGATGCTTACGCCGCTCCTCAATGTCGTACCTATCGGTTTCAACCGATCCGTACAGCCTGGAGAAATAGCGCTCAAAGGTGAGTGGATCGTTAGGATCGATCAGGTCCTCGTTAATCAGACTTGCGGCTTCCTGAGCTCCTGTCGCGTATGCTCCGAGCGGCATTCCTCCGTCTTCCGGATCGAAGACGATTACCTTGCCGCAACCCATTCGTCCCTCCCGATTGCACCGGCCCGCCACTTGTACAATTCGATCCAGTGGTCCGACCGCACGCATCACCACAGGGAAATCCAAGTCCACCCCAGCTTCTACGACTTGCGTCGACACTACTCGACAGTGCTCTCCATTCCGTAGACGGGATCTGATGTCATCTATTACCCGTTTCCTGTGAGCGCCGCAGAGGGACGTGGACAGATGGAGTGAATTCTCATCTTGCAGTGCATCAAGCAGCTTGAGGGCATCGGCCTTTGTGTTGACCACCGTCAGCACCTGTTTCTCTTGCAGCATCATCCCTGCCAGCTCATCCCATGATTGCTTTTCCTTTGGCCATGCGTATTCGACACGTCGCAAGGCTTCAAACAGCTTGCGGGCGTCGGGGAGAATCTCGCGAACACCCTCGAGACCTCTGAAGTGCTTATTGCTGCTGATGTCCGGTTGGGTTGCTGTACACAGAACGGCTGTAGCTCCGCAGTGCGATGCAATGAAACGCACGGCTTCCAGCGTCGTCTGGAGCAATTCAACAGGGAGTGTCTGGACTTCATCGAGTATTACAACACTCCGCGCCACGTTGTGTATCTTCCGACAGCGAGACGCTCGGTTGCTCAGCAAGCTCTCGAAGAGCTGATTGGTCGTCGTTACTATCAGCGGGTGATCCCAGTTCTCAACCGCGAGCCTAAGCCGTTCATCTGTTTCTCCTGCGACTTCGTCGATTTCGGATACAGCGCTATGATGTTCCAGCACACAGTCCGGTCCAAGGATCTTCCTGTACACCGAAGCTGTCTGGTCGATGATGCTCATATAAGGTATCGCAACAATTATCCTCTCAAGGTTGTGATGGGCGGCGTGACTTAGAGCGAACGCCAGAGACGACAGGGTCTTGCCAGCACCTGTCGGAGCGGTAAGCCGGAAGATCCCCTGTGACTCTGTGGCAGCTGCCCTACAGGCAGACAGCACTTCGCTTCGAATTCGGTTCACTTTGGTGTCTTTCGCGTTCTCGGTGATACGGGTTAGCTCGGCATCCAGTTGCTGCTTCATCCACTTAAGGTCGGGCCCTCCACTTCGCAGTCCTGCCTTATCAGGATTACAGTGAGCCTCAGTGTCCAGACGGTCTGCATCAACGAGCATGGATAGAAGAAACCGGACCAGAAACTCAAGAGTGCGCTCGTCGTCTGCCTGTAACTTGATCTCCTGTTTCGCTTCTTTGATGGCGCTTTCCACCCATTCAGGTTCCCGTTCTCGCCACATTCGGTCCGCAGCACGCACGGCCTCCCGTTTGGCGTAATCCCTGAGCAGTCCCCGGAAACGCTCGCGTGAGTGGAGACTGCTGTGGTGTGCAGCTATAGCCATAGCCACCCACCAGAGTTCGCTTGCACGCAAGGCTCCTACCGGCGAGTGAGCTGGCCCCTTGATTGCTCCCGTGCCTCCTGCGTTCGCATCGATTGATGCCTTCAGATACGCTTGCCATTCGGGGGCGAGTTTCCCGATGTCATGCCAGTAACCAAGTAGATAGCCGCACGTAGGTAGGCCAATTCGATTCGCAAATCGCTTGCATAACTCGGCAACCTCCCGCAGGTGGTCGTCCAACCGATGGGTTTCACCTGATTGACCACGACCATGTGCCAGAGCGTTTTTCTCGGATTCCCTATCAACCATCGCCAAACCCCACAGCATGAGGATCGCGTAAGGTACTCAGGATCGAATAGTATATCCATTCCACAAAGAAGTACAATATGACTATGCCGAGGGCGAATGCAGTACCTTGTTGCTTTGGGGACGTAGGCTACACAAGAGACTCTCCGAGCGACAGTCTTTGGAGATGTGCATGCTTGCGCTCTGAGGTCAGACATTGATTTCCTCGGCAGGTAGGCGGTGGCTCGCCCATATTGAGATTCAGCTAACAGAGGGGCCAAAAAGGCGTCAGCTGCAATCTGGTCGATCCCAGGCATGCATAGCGCACTACAGGCTGCATGGGCGGCCACGTACGAAGATCGAACTCCCCCTGGAGCTGCTGGCAGGAGGTTAAGCTGGTCGGGAGGATCGGCTTGCGGCAATGCCAAGGGATGCCTAATAGACATACTCAGGCATAATCCATGTGCGATGCGAGGACTGCTCTGCCAAAAATCTTGTGCTTTGCGACATTTTTCTCAAGAATTTCCTCATTTTTTGAGCTTTGGTACTTGACAAACAGGCATTTATGTGGTAGGCTATTACTTAGCGGGAGAAAAACCGAAAGGACAGAAGTGCCATGCCGAACGCAAGCCGGTCATTCGGAGACAGATTGCGAATGCATAGGATAGAAGCAGGCATAGGATTGAGGGAGTTCGCGAGGAAGCTCGGGGTGTCATCGGCATATATCTGCCGGGTCGAGAAGGATCGCGACTACCCGCCGTCCGCCCAGATGCTCGAGAAGATGGAGGATCTCCTTGAGCTTCCCAGGGGAACGCTGGTTGCCGAAGCCAAGAGAGTGCCGTCGAATTTCGTCAAGGCGTTTACAAAGAACAAAGAGAACACCGAGATGCTCCCCCGCTTCATGAGAATCGTCAGCGAGAAGAAGCTCACGAAAGAGGATTGGGAGCGCATCATCTCGGCAGCGGAGGAAGAGAACGATGATCAGCAGCGATGAGTACAGCGATGTCCTGGGGCTTCGCTGGAGACAGGATGTAGAGCGGTCCACCGTTGATTTCTTGATTGGCTACAGAGAGCATCTTCACTCGCGTGGCGAGAAACTGACACCGCCAATCTCTATTGAAAGAATAGCCACGGAGTACCTGGGGCTGGGTCTGGATGTACTTCCTCTCAAGGAGAGGTTCCCACAAGTACCGCTTGGCCCTGAGGATCGTTTGCTCGGGGCCATGCACTGGGATCCCGACAGCTCGGAGTGAACGGTCTATCTGGACCAAGACCTGGAGGAAGGCGGGCACGAGGGTCGCATCAACTTCACCATGTCGCATGAGCTTGCCCACTACATATTCGATCTGACAGATGATGAGAAGGCAATGGCAAGCGAGTCACGGTCTATGGCGGCTGACGAATCGGGCCCGCCGCGTATCTTCTGCCGAACGAGCGACGCGATGACACCGATAGAGCGGAGGGCGGATTATGCTGCGGCGTGCTTGCTCGCGCCCGCTTCATTAGTGAAGGTGCACTCGAAGAAGTGGGCACGGCGGCAAGGTATTGCCACTGGGAATACGGTCAAGCGAATGAATTGGTACGACTGGCGATTCCTGGCGGACCAGTTGGCCAAGCAGTTCGGCACGGGTTGGAACACGATGAAAAGGCGCATCTACGAGGTTGGCCTGTACAGCGAGTATCGGGAGCTTTGGGCAACATAGCCTGATAGCCCTCTCTTTTTTTTAGGCGAATTGCTAAGGGATAACCTAACACGAAAAGAGGAATGCGATGAGCAAGGCAGCTGAAAGGCTCTCCAGATCGAGAAAGGGCCGTACTGGCAGAGTCGGCAGATTCACCATCACCAAGTCCATCTCCCCTACGCCCATGACACAGGCGGAGTGGGAGGCGAGCGAGGAGTTGCTCGCGCGGTTGGTCGCGCGGGCAATCATGGCCGATTACAGGAGGCAGCACGAGGAGATGGTGAAGGATGATTAGGACA
>CAYLVL010000237.1:0-4777 GCA_964387135.1 uncultured Planctomycetota bacterium | reverse complement strand
CCCTTGTCGTGGGGGCGTCGCGAGTGCGGCGGCAGAATGCCGCCGCTCCGGGCGACTGCAAGTCGCCCCTCCGAAAGCAGTCGCCCCTCCGAGAAGAGTCGCCCTTGTGGAGCGGCTTTGCTATTATTCGCCTGGGAAATGGGAATCGAACAGCCGGCAATTCATAAACTTCCGCAGGAGATCGTCAGGCTCATCGCGGCGGGCGAGGTAATCGAACGCCCGGCGAGCGTGGTCAAGGAGCTTATCGAAAACTCGCTCGATGCGGGCGCCAAGCATGTCGAGGTCAAGCTCGTCAACGGCGGCCTGACATCGATCACGGTTCGGGACGACGGTCACGGAATTCCGTCGGATCAGGTACCGCTTCTGCTCGAACGTCATACAACGAGCAAGATCGGGAGCGAATCCGATCTTGAATCGATCGGGACACTCGGGTTTCGGGGGGAGGCGCTATATTCGATTGCAGCCGCGAGCGATGTGATTTTGTCGACACGTCATCGGGATGAGGAAGCGGGAACCCGTCTAACATGGGAGAACGGTGAAAAGAAGACGAATCCCATTCCATGGCCGTTCGGGACGCAGGTGGAATCCCTGAATCTGTTTCACTCGACCCCTGCAAGACGCAAGTTCCTGAGAAGCAGCTCAGCCGAGTACGGCAGGATTGCGTCGCTTGTATCATCCTACGCGCTTGTGTATCCGGAAGTCGCCTGGCGGCTCGAGCATAACGGCAGGCAGACTTTGCGGACTCCGGGCACGGGGAATCTCGATGACGTAATCATGGCGATCTACGGCGCTGATGTCGCGAGAAAAATGCTGCCGCTGGATTTCGGGCAAGGCGCGATACGAGTAACCGGAGCAGTGAGCGGAATCGACACAACCCGCGCGCGTCGCACCGACCAGACGATCTGCCTGAACGGACGAGTGATCAGGGACCCCGGGATTACCGCGGCGCTTGAACGTCCCTACACGCAGTTCCTGCCGCATGGACGACACCCGATCGCGGTGATCAGAATCGAATGCGAGTCGGTCGACGTCGATGTGAACGTGCACCCTCACAAGCGCGAGGTCCGTCTGGCCAATCCGCGAGCAATTACAGGCGCAGTCTATCATGCGGTCATTCACGCGCTCAGAGAGAGTGATCCGCTGAAAACCGGACCGTTCACCGACGACACTCAACCGCCGGAGGATGTTGTCGCGATAGACGGGAAGACGGGCGAGGTGATGCCCCCGTCACCTTCGATTCCTGGAGATCAGCCCGTCAAGACCGCAGGTCAAAAGGACGAGAGGGATTGGGCGATACGAGAGCCGAAGCATCGCCATACCGCTGACTGGCCTATCGAGGAAACGGTCAGAGAGGCGTATCGACCACCGGCACCGACCTATCGCGAGAGACGAAACATCCAGCATCGGTACCCATCGTTCGATGAAATGGAACTGCCCGACGAGCTTCCGCCTGAAGGCAACGTGGTGCAGTTCGCGAACACATTTCTGATCTACAACCAGGGACGTGCCGTATACCTGATCGACCAGCACAACCTGCACGAGCGGATTCTGTTCGAGGAGTTCATGCGACAGGAGGATGCGACGGTTGTCAGTCAGACGCTCCTGTTTCCGGTGCAGGTCACCTTGCCTCCGGCCCTTGCGGGGCTTTTGAACGAGCACATGGAGACCATGCGCTCGCTTGGTTTCGACATTGAGGAATTCAGTGGCGGATCAGGCGAGCTTTCTTTCGTTCTAAGATCGATTCCGCAGGCGCTCAGGCGTGATGACCCGGTTGAGGCATTGACCGATATCCTCGAGAAGGCGAGCGAGGAGGAAAACCTGGACGAGCCGGACGGGTTCCGTCGCGCGTTCATTACGAACCTTTCATGCAAGAGCGCGATCAAAGCCGGACAGCCGCTGACCGATGAGGAGATTCGCTACCTGATCGACCACATCAGGGACGGAACCTACATCACGTGCCCGCATGGACGCCCGACAATGATCCGGCTGGATGAGGACTGGTTCAGAAGGGCATTCAAGCGAAGTCAGTGAGACGGCTATCTCAAACCCACCGCGAATGATCGATGATCTCCACAGACAGAATAATCCGAACGGTCAAGGAAGGAGTTCGATTCAGTCGGGACCGTTTTCGTCTTGTCGAGAGCCAGGAATCACCTGCTGGGAAGTGCATGGAAATCCAGCCTGCGGACTTCATCATTCCACTTGTCAATGCCGATGAGGAAGTGTGGCCATTTGACGTTGAGCTGACAGAACGCTCGCTCGGGCAGCTTGTCGAGCTTCTGAGAGGGTGCAGGTTTATCGCGGATTCAAAGGCGAGCGGTGAAGTTTCAATTCTGCCCGACAGGTCGCGCGCGAGAAATCTCGGTGCGTTCGACACTCCCGAGCCGGTAGTGAGGTACATCACGGAGATGGTCGCAGGGCCCCTCTGCAAAGGAGATAAACCGCCGCTGATCGTAGATCCGGCATGCGGTGCCGGGTATTTTCTTATCGCCGCGCTTGATGTGCTGAAACAGAATTACTCCAATCTGGAACCTGATGAGATTCTCGAGACCTCCCTGGTGGGCATGGATGTCGATCCGGTTGCGATAGAGCTGTCGAAGCGGAATATCGAGCGACATGTGAGTCAGACAAACGGCATCAGGCTTGACAGGAAGACAATCGACCGGATGCTGATCGAAGTCGATGCGCTGTCGGAAATCGACAGGCTGCCTGTCGGGATGGACGAAGCGGACGGGGTAATCGGCAATCCCCCGTATCAATTCTTCAGCGGACGAGGAAGCCCGGTGGCGGCCTTGCAGAGGTCCGGGAATGAGAAGGAATCGGAAAAACTGAGTCGAGAACTAGATCTGCTGAGCGAGAGGTTTCCAGCCACATCGCATGGATGCCGTGACCGCTACAAGTGGTTCATCAACCGGGCGGTTGAGCTTCTGCATCCCGGCGGAATACTCGGGTTCATTACGCCCAACACGTGGATCGCGTACCCGAGATACAGGGACATAAGGACACTCCTTGCAGATGAGGGTCGCTTCATCTCGGTCATTGACCTCGGTGCCCACACGTTCCGTCACGCGCACGTGCCGACTTCCATAATTATCTGGGAGAAAGGAAACGGCGGGCGTGGAAAAGCCTTCCCGTTCACAAGGCTTTCCAAGGCAGACTGGCAGCGAGTCGAGAGTAAAGGCGCCGAAGTACTGCGCGACTTAAGCAAACACGGAGCCGGTCGTCGGATCAACTCAGTTGGTGATTTCGTAGCAATCAGGAGGATGAGGAAATCGAAGGGACCCGATTCCGGGCTGATTGAATTCCTGCTTAATGCACCCGGCGCTCCTCATCGTGTGCGGCTCGGAGACATCGTCACTTTGCGTGAGGGCTCTCATGCGATACGTGCAGTCAGTGTCGATGTATCAAGAAAACCTGAGGGGCGAAGCAATTATCCGGTTATCATCGATAAAACGCTTGGCAATCTGGTTACACCGGAGACAGGCTACATCAAGCCGCCTGAGAGGAAGCCATCCGGGATCGAGCATCATCGCGGCGAGCGATTCCTGATTCGAAAGACCGGTGACCGTCTGACAGTCGCGCCGTCGCCGACCGGGGATTTCGCGCTCGCGCACCAGAATGTCTACGTCGGCAAGCTCGACTCGACTTCCATTCCATTCCTTTCCCTTGTTGGGACGCTTGCATCGGAGCTTATGACACGGCTTTACCGCGAAGGTCCCGGCGGACAGCATCACCGACCGCTCGCACAGCTCCGCATTGCGTTCCTGAAGCGCCTGCCGATAATCGTCGCCCCATTAAGCAATGCTGATTCAGAAAGACCTTCACGGGAAGACGTCCGCAATCTCATCGACCTTATGCGTTCGCCTCGGAAGTCGAGAATCGAACCGATTCCCCGTGTGTACCCGTCGGAACAGAAGGAAATCAAGCGTACTGTCGAGCGTATCAGGCTGTTCCATGCCGCGATTGAGTTTGTGACATCGGAGATACTCGCCGGCAAGGGCGGGGAATCAGGGAAAACGCTCGACGATCTGGTATATCATCTCTACGGTGGACGGGCATCGAATGGCTAACCTCTCGAAACGTATAGACGGATGGTTCGTGCTGCTTATCGCGGCGCTCGGAGTGTGGTGGCTTCTAGCGGGAGAATCGATATCACCTGCCGCCGAGATGAGACGGCTGGCGGCGAGCGACGATCCGTATGTCTGGCTCGACGCTCTCAGTTCGGACGACAGGACGATCAGAAACTATGCAAGGGAGAACATCATTGACTCGCTTCCGGATGAAGCTCTAGGGGATGTCGCCATCCAGGCTCTCGGTTCGGAGGATGAGACCCGACGTCTGGCAGGATTGTGGGTGTTGGGGCGAATCGAGTCCGAAGGCACGGGAGAGACGGCGGCGGGCTTCCTTGACGAAACCGATTCGGAGGTTCTCGAAGCGGCTCTCGGAGTTCTGGCTCGCGATCCGGTTCAGTCCACTCACGAAAGGCTGATCGAGCTTACATCTCACACCGACCCGACCGTGCAGGCGGCAGCGCTTCGTGCTCTCGCGGCGCAGTCGAATCCCGACGATCTTGCGACATTCATCGATTTTCTCGGAAGCTCATCGACCGAAACCCGCGAAGCCGCCAAGGAAGGGATAGCCGCGATCGCTCCATTGTCCGATGAGGTGATACCTTCGCTTCTCGCGGCTGCAAGGGGATCGGATCTGGCAGCCGCCAGGGAAGCATTGAAGATGCTCGGGGAAATCGGGGATGAGGACGCTCTGGACGGCCTTTTCC
>CAYLVL010000236.1:0-4793 GCA_964387135.1 uncultured Planctomycetota bacterium | reverse complement strand
CTCCCCCATTGATCCTCTGCCCCTCCCTCATATATACTTCCCCTCGACATGGCTCCCTCACCTCAACTCATCATCCGGTCCTACGTCGAGACCGACCGCGACGTCGTCGTCAACCTCTGGCGCGCCTGCAACCTCATCGTTCCCTGGAACGATCCGGTCAGGGACATCGAGGCGAAACTTGAAGTGCAGCGCGATCTTTTTCTGGTTGGTGTGATCGGCGGTAAGATCGTCGCGACCGCCATGGTCGGCTACAACGGTCATCGCGGACGGGTCAACTACCTCGGCTCTGAACCAGCGCGAGCCTGTTCGCCGTCAGCCTGTTGATCTCGTGCTCGTACGCACTATACACCCGCACCGCTTCCCTGTTCCCCTCCTCTATCGCTTTCTCCCTCATCAGGTGCACATGCGTGAGAGCTTCGGCGTATCTTCCGCGACTGATCATGAAGTCGAGGTATACATGAGAGGGGCGCTCGCTGTTCTCCGGCTCGTCCTCCACCTCAGGCTCGGTCGCGATCGGCTGGAACACCCACCGGATCAGCCCGACAAGCGCGTACACTAGCGCGATGCCGAGAAAAACGGCGATCAGGATCAGTTGTATATCAACGCTTTTCAGTATCTCGTTCATGGTAACCTCCACGTCTGGATCTTCCCATGATCTCCCGGTCCACAACCGCGCAACCGGAAATCCGTCTCGAGTCCTCCGGACTTCTTGCTTCTACCGCTCCGACCGGCTCTCGAATGGGATTACGCAGTCGTGGTTCCTGTCGTGTCGCGATTACTGCCCGCAACCGATACCGTTTGACGTGACTCACCCAAGAATGTTCCCGATCCCGCCCGAATTTCCGCGATATGAGAGGCTATCATACACTATATTATGTTTCGGCGGAATTCGCTGAAACTGTCGATTTTTCGACCATTTTTTCATGGCAATTACTCGTGAAAAATTTCACAATAGCCATCTCTTCTGCTAGAATTGCGGTGCGTCACTAACACACCAAGCGCCGTGGTATGTACGGCGCTTTTGGAGTTAATCATGACCACGAAGCTCACTGCCGAAGAACTTATCAAGAAAGCCGAGCAGCCCGGCATCGACGCAATGAAGCTCCACCCCTTCTACAGGGGCAAGATAGAGATAGCGCCCAAGTGCTGCATCCGCGATTTCAATGATTTCGCGATCTGGTACACCCCCGGCGTCGCGAAACCATGCGTGGCAATCAAGGACGATCCGGAAGCGATCTTCCAGCACACAAACAAGGCGAATTTTGTCGCGGTTGTGTCGGACGGCACCCGCGTTTTGGGGCTCGGCGATATCGGTCCCGAGGCCGGCATGCCGGTTATGGAAGGCAAGGCCATCCTCTTCAAGTATCTCGGCGGCGTGGATGCTTTCCCCATCTGCGTCGACACGCAGGACCCGGACGAGCTGATCGATTTCGTCCTCAAACTCCAGCCCTCGTTCGGCGGCGTCAACCTCGAGGATATCTCCCAGCCGAAGTGCTTCCATGTCCTCGACACCCTTCGCGAGAAAGCCCGTATTCCGGTATGGCACGACGATCAGCAGGGAACCGCCGCGGTCACCACCGCCGGTCTGATTAACGCCCTGAAAATGGTGGGGAAGAACATCCACGAAGTGAAGATCGTCATGAACGGCGCCGGCGCGAGCAATATCGCCATCACACGCGTCCTGATCGCCGCAGGAACCGATCCGAAGAAGACGATCCTCGTCGACTCCAAGGGCACGCTGCACCCCGGTCGTGACGACGTCAAGGATAAATACCCCCAGAAGTGGCACTACTGCCAGACCACCAATGCGGAGGGCATCATCGGCGATCTCTCCGATGCGATCAAGGGCGCGGACGTCATGATCTCCCTCTCCAAGTCCGGACCCGGCGTCATTCCTCCCGAGTACATCTCGACAATGGCCAGGGATCCCATTGTGTTCATCTGCGCCAATCCCGTACCCGAGCTCTGGCCGTGGGAAGCGAAGGACGCGGGCGCGAGAATCGTCGCCACCGGTCGCAGCGATTTTCCCAACCAGGTGAACAACTCCCTCGGCTTCCCCGGTATCTTCCGTGGCACGCTTGATGTCATGGCGCGGACGATCACCGACGAGATGTGTATCGCGGCGGCGTACGAGCTCGCGAAATGCGCCGAGGACAAGGGCATGCACGAGGATTACCTTATTCCCACCATGGACGAGTGGGAGGTTTATCCGCGCGAGGCAGTGGCAGTCGGTCAGAAGGCGATCGAGCAGGGCGTCGCGAGAATCAGCATGACCCCGGACGAGGCGTTCAAGGTCGCGGAGAGCGTCATCCGACGTGCAAGGGATCAGTACTTCGCACTGGTGGAGAAGAACATCATCAAAATGCCGCCACCCGAAGACCCGAACTGACAGCGGCCTGATCTCACATAGAAACTCGACTAGGGCGACTCCTCACGGAGCCGCCTGTTTTTTTGTGCCCAATACTCAGGGGACACCTTCTTCCGCGTCTCGCGGAAAAGGTGTCCCCTCCTCCCTCATTCCGTCGTTGACATGCCAACGCTCCGGTGATAGTCTACATCGCAACCTGGAGAAAGGCCGGAGGGGGGACAATCGCAGTTGTGGGAATCCCGGCCAAATCAATCTGCACTGATGAGAAAATCCATGAGACTCATTAAGTTCGTGTCCGTGGTTGGAGTGTGCGCCTTTGCGTTGTTCCTGACGCTGTCGGTGGGCAATGTCGACATGACGGGCACAGCACTGGCGGAGCCACCGGGCGAGGATCAGCCCACCCAGATCGATCCCTCGGCGCTCGGCGATCTTGCTCCCACCCTTGCTGTCGAACCGAACGACTACTGCAGAAACGCCGAGCGACTTCAGCCGCTCATCCTCATCATGCCCGGTCAGCCTGCACCGACGCCCGACCACTACACAGTCAGCGCCAGCGATCAGCAGTTCGCCAACGGGAACAATGTGGACGACTGGTACGTTTACAGGACGCACGACCTCGGTTGCGACACCGACCTCAAGGTTGAGGTCACCAGCGACAAGGCTCAGACAGAGGTCGAGATCTATGAGTACTGCTTCCAGTGGCCGCGGGTCACCAGCATGTACCAGGAAGTCTATTACGGCTTCGAGATGAGCATCGAGCCCCTGTCCGGTCTGGACAAGGAGATTACCCTGCACGACGCATTGGCCGAGCACGACTACTACATCCACGTCAATTGCCTGATGGCACCCGACGATGGCGGACCGATCACCTACACACTCACAATCACCGAGGAGTGTGCTCCGCCGCCTGCACGCTAGACTCAGGTACCTGGCCTGCCGCATCGGGCGGCGTATTCAAGAACCAGCAATGAATCGCAGCCCTGCGAAAACCGCAGGGCGTTTTTTTTTGCGTCCGGAAACATACCCGGGGAAATACTCGGGGACACCTTCTTCCGCGTCCCGCAGAAAAGGTGTCCCCTTCCCCACCTCCAACAACCTGACTATGGGTGGCGCGCACAAGCTGAGCGAGGCTCGGAAGCCTCGCTCAGCTTGTGTGCGTTCCTGAAACAATCCTGCGAGAATGCCTGCCCTACCATCCCGCGGGAGCGGGAGCTATCCACACCGTGCTTGTGTTGTCGTACGTCGGCGTGTGGAGCTCGCGATCGTACGGGTACTTCGAAGTTCTTATCGCGAAGCTGTAGCGATGCGTCCGCTCGAGAATCTCGACCATGTCGATGAGGTTCAAGTCCGAATCGAGAACGCCGAAGAAGTGTCCCCAGTCGTTGACCGCGGGCTTCTTCTTGCCCATGATGATCAGACGACAGCCTTCGGTCTCCTCCCATGAATGATCGATCTCGATCCCGCCGCCGACAAGTGCACCGTGCCAGGCGGTGAACGACCCGCGCACCTCGCCGGGGAAAAGTTCCAGATTGACAAGCGACTCGTTGAGGGTCAGCGTGCCGTCGGGATTCATATCCCAGCAGTAAAGCTCGCCGTGGGCGGCCCACTGCTCGTTGAGGCAGTAACTGCCGCGCGTCGCGTAGATTCGATCGACCGTGTAGGAGATCGCCAGGTCCCACATTTCATTATTGCCGGGGAACTGATCGGTGATGTCGCACTCGTGCCCGGGCATTTCCTGGTAGTACGGGGCGTCCTCCAGGAACACATAATGCTGGAACTGACTCGTCTTGCCCTCCCCCTCATCGACCTCCTTGTTGCCGTTGTCGTCGTGCCAGTCCTCCCATGTCGCGACCCACAAATCGCCGTTCTCGTCGGTATCGATCGCGTTCACCTCGCGATTCGCCACCGATAAAGTCGTCAGGTAGCTGCCGTCGACATCGTACACATCGAAAAGACTCGGGTCGCGCACGGGGTCCGGATTCATAAGCGACAGGATGATTCTTCCCGAGCGGTCACAGACGTCCATCGTGTAGACCTTGTCCTCGTCATTGACGGTGCCGTGAAGGCTGATGTACTCGTTGCCGGTCCATGGGCTTGGTAGACTTGTATCATAGGCGCGGACCTCTCCCGGACGATTCTGGAGGAGGAGGTAACCTGCGTATGGCCCGACAGTCTGATATGCGGCCCCCATCCGTGCATAGTAGCCTGCCACACCGTCGGCGATCGTGTACTGCTGGAACTCGCCGTGCACTTCTGTCGGGCAGCCCTCAACAAAGACATCGTATGGCTCTGAATCGGTGTAAAGCCCTTCCGTATCGGTCACTCGCGCGATCACCGGATGCAGGCCCTTATCGGGGAAGTGGAGCGTCGCTTCGAGATTGCTGTCGTCACCGTCGACATCATCCGCGAAATCCATATCCCCGTT
>CAYLVL010000235.1:0-4804 GCA_964387135.1 uncultured Planctomycetota bacterium | reverse complement strand
TGGCGGCGCCGCTGATAAGTTATGTAACCGTCCGGGCCGCGTCTCAGCCCGCCGATCTCCAGCACCGTTACGGGCACGGGAAGATCGAGAATATGGCGGGTATCGCGCAAGCCGCCTTCATTTTCGTCCCGACCATAATCATCATCTACAGGGCCGTTCTCGGACTGATCAATCTGGACACCGTGCTCGCATCGGGCGGCGCCGACCTTGGTACGCTGGTCATGGGCTTGACGATTCTCATCAACGCCTACCTTGCATACAGGCTGCTTTCCGTGGCGAGAAAGCATCGGAGCGAGGCGGTGCGTGCCGCGGGATATCATCAGCTCAATGACCTCTGGACTTCGGTCGGTGTCTTTATCGCATTGGTTCTTATCTGGTGGAAGCCGGAATGGAAGATACTCGATCCGCTGGTGGCGCTCGCAGTTACTTCGATCTCGATGTGGATGGCGTGGAGCCTGTTCAGGACAAGCATGGAGAGTCTTCTCGATCGGGCCGCCGGACCGGAAATAGATCGCGCGGTCATCAAGGTCATCGACAGTAAGAAGCCCCTGGTCCGTGGCTACCACAATCTTCGAACCCGCAGAGCGGGAGCGACCATCCACGCCGACCTGCATGTCGAGTTATGCGGGGAGCTATCCTTCAGGGACGCCCATGACATTGTGGAGGACATAGAGCGGGGGATCGCGGAGAAACTCGAGGGAATGGACGTGATAATCCACGCCGATCCCTGCATGGAAGACTGCGAGCACTGCGAGCTGGGCCAGGGAACCAGATTGACCTCCACGCCGGGTTAGGGAAACTCACTCCTCATCCGCATCATCGCACTTACCCTCATCGCCCGCCATCTCATTACATTCACCGGCACCGACACCGCAACTGGCCTTTCCCCGGGTTGGGCCGTTCTGTTCCGAGAGTTCCCCCGACTGTCTCTTGCGGTAATCCTCGATCGCGGCCTTAAGCGCGTCCTGCCCGAGAACGGAGCAATGCACCTTGATCGGGGGGAGTTCCAGTTCCTTCGCAATGTCGATGTTCCTGATTGCAAGTGCCTCATCAAGCGTTTTGCCCTTCGCCAGCTCCGTGACGAGCGAGCTCGATGCCACCGCGCTGCCGCAGCCGAATGTCTTGAATCTCGCGTCTGTTATCGTGTCCGTTTCCGGATCGACCTTTATCTGAAGCTGCATCACATCGCCGCACGCGGGCGACCCGACAACGCCGGTTCCGACATTCTCCTCGTCATCGTCGAACGAGCCGACATTCCTCGGGTTCTCGAAGTGCTCCAGAAGTTTCTTGCTGTATTCGGGCATTCCCATAGTATGTTTTCCCTCAGGAAGAAGGGGGACCGATCAATGATGATGATCCTCCGTCCACTCCAGCTTGTCAATATCTATCCCCTTTTGCGCCATCTCAAACAGCGGGCTCATCTCTCTCAGTCGTTTTATCGCCTTTATGACCGAATCGATCGCGTAATCGATCTCCTCTTCCGCGGTGAATCGCCCAAGGCTGAACCGGATCGACGCATGCGCCAGGAAATCAGGCACTCCCATGGCGTGAAGGACATAACTCGGCGCGAGACTCGCCGACGTGCACGCCGATCCCGAGCTTACCGCGATGTCCTTCATCGACATCATGATGCTCTCGCCCTCGACGTACTTGAAGCTGATGTTCGTCGTGGTCGGGAGCCGCTCGGTCGGATGACCGTTTACATACACCTCGTCGAGCCCGTTCAGGATCCCCTTTTCGAGCTTGTCCCTGAGACGCCTGATCCTGGGAACCTCCTCGTCCATCTCCTTCATGCACAGCTCGCACGCCTCGCCGATCCCGACAATCCCGGGTACATTCAGCGTGCCCGATCCCATGTTCTGCTCGTGACCGCCCCCGTGCACCACCGACACCGGCCTGACTCTCGGCCCGCGGCTCCGCGCGTACAGCACACCGACTCCCTTCGGGCCATATATTTTGTGACCCGACATCGCCATGAGGTGGATGCCCATCTCGTTCACATCGATCGGGACCCTGCCCACCGCCTGCGTCGCGTCGCAGTGGAAGAACACATCATGTTTCTCGCAGACCTTGCCGATCTCTCTTATGGGATGAATTACTCCGGTCTCGTTGTTGGCGAGCATCACGCTCACCAGCACCGTCTCGGGCGTGATCGCTTCCTCGACCTGCTCGGGATGCACGCGGCCATGATTGTCCACGCCGAGGATGGTGACTTTGTAGCCTTTCTCCTCGAGGTACTTCGCGGTGTCGATCACCGCCTTGTGCTCGGTCGCGACCGTTATCAGGTGATTCCCGCGATTGGTGTATTTCTCCATTACGCCCTTGAGGGCGATATTGTCGCTCTCGCTCGCGCCGGAGGTGAAGACGATGTCCTTCACATTGGCACCGATGAGCTTCGCCACCTGCTCGCGCGCCTTGTCGACCGCGTCCGCCGCGATCCATCCGAAAGTGTGCGTGCGGCTGGCCGCGTTGCCGAACTTGTCCCTGAGGTACGGGAGCATGGTCTCGAGAACGCGCGGATCGACCGGCGTAGTGGCGTTGTGATCGAGGTATATGGGCGTCTTGAGAGTCATAACATCCCGCGCGAATTATACATCATAATCATAACCGAGGTTAAGTAACGAAATCGTGAAAGGGAGTGGAAAGGAGTTCCAGTCATAGCGCCGATATCCCTGCCGGCATTCTGCATACGCGGGGGAGTTTGTGAGGGGGGATGGCGACAGAATGTCGCCAGTCCGGGCGACTTCAAGTCGCCCCTCCGAAATAATCATGCCGCCGGAGTGCCGTGCTTTTCTTCATACAGCTTCAGGATCTCGATCTCCATCTCGACGGCGAAGCGGTCGACCGGCACGGTTCGGATGATTGTCTCGCCACGGTAGATGACGCCTTTTTCCTTGCCCGCGAGGAGGCAGATATCGCTTCCGGCGGCTTCACCGGGACCGTTCACCGGACATCCCATGAGAGCAACTCTCAGCGGCTTGTCGAGATGCCCCAGGCGCTCGCGGAGATACTCGGCGACCGGGCGGATGTCGGCTTCAAGGCGGCCGCAGGTCGGGCAGGAGATAAACGTGATGCCCGGCTCCCTCAGGCCAAGCGATCCAAGGATCTCGAGACCGGATTCAACTTCCTTGATGACATCATCAGTGAGGCTGACGCGGATAGTGTCGCCGATTCCCTCAGCCAGGAGCGTACCGATGCCGACAGCCGAGCGGATATTGCCCTCCCACGCGCAACCCGCCTCGGTGACCCCCAGGTGGATCGGCAGGTCGCACTTCCGGGCGAGGAGACGATTGGCGGCGATCATCTCGTCGGTGTGGCTCGATTTGACCGCGACGACGATATCCTCGAAACCCGCGTCATGGATCATGTCGATATGCCTTAAAGCGCCTTCCACCGACGCCGCGACCCGATTCCCCTGGTGTTTTGCCAGAAGGTCCCTGGGCAGGCTTCCGGAGTTGATCCCCACCCTGATCGGCACTCCGGCGTCTTTCGCTGCTCTTGCGATGGCCTCCACATCGGATTTACGTGCGATGTTTCCTGGATTGAGACGAATCTTGTCGATACCCGCATCGAGCGAGGCAAGCGCGGCTTTGGGATTGAAATGGATGTCAGCTATCAGGGGAACCGAGCACTCGGCGAGAATGGCTGGAAGCGTTGCGGCTGCTTTCTCATCCGGGACAGTCAGACGAATAAGGTCGCATCGGGCATCCTCGAGCCTTCGACAGTCGTAGATGATTCCTTCTACATCATCGGGCTTGCGCTTGATCATGGACTGGACACTGATCAGCGCGTCGCCGCCGATGGGCACAGCGCGACGGCCGTCGCGTCCGCCGACGATCACCTTCCTGCACTTCCTTCTCGGAGCGGTGCCTGTACTGTTGAACTCAATGCAATCCGTCATGATTTATTAACTGACTCTTATGGAGGGGCGGCTTGCAGTCGCCCGGATTGGCGACATTCTGTCGCCATCTGCCGCTACCTACCCGCTATCGCTGTCGGCCACGCCATCCGCATCTTCGTCGGCCTCATCTTCCTGAGTCGGAAGGAAAATCAGCGGATCGATCTCCCTTGGCGGAATCGCGTTGTTGGCCTCGTACCATACCCGCACGGACATCATACCCGCCAGGACCTCGGTGTTCTCCGGATCGAGTTCGATGACCCTCATGTAGTGCTGATAACGGATGTCGTTCAGAACCCGGGGGTCGACGGTGGTGTTTTCGGCTATCTGGTCCGCGTAGCCAAGATGGGCTTCGATCAGCATACCGGTGAGCTCGCCGGACGATACAGTTGCGGACATCTGCTCAAGTATGCTGATGGCCCCCTCGAAATCCCCGGCTCTCAGGAGTCGTTGCGCCTCGTCGGTCCTCTCCTGTGAGGACATATCGGCAGGCGAGGCGGTCGTTTCGCTGTCAGGTTGGGCTGCCTGCTGCTGAGAGCCGCCTGTCGTGGCGGTGGTCTGCTCCGATGCGGCCGAGCCGTTTTCATCCGCTGCCTGCCCGGCTTCCTGTCCCGCGCATGAAGCGAGCAGAAGCATGAAGACCAGCAATGCAAAAATCGATCTCTTGAACATTTGGATTAGTTCGCCTCCCTGGGACCAGGACAGATCCCACCGGTTGCTGGCCTGGAATTATAGCATCATCGACAGCCGCGCAAAGACCCGGACAACACATGAGCGTGTTCGGCCTGTGATATACTTCCAAAAAACCTCCACCGGTTAACCATGTCATCCCCCGGCAGAACTGAGAAACTCAAAGGTCCGACCAGAGAGGGTTTCCACCGTTTCTTCTGGGAAGCCTATTACAAC
>CAYLVL010000234.1:0-4822 GCA_964387135.1 uncultured Planctomycetota bacterium | reverse complement strand
CCGAGGCACGACCGTAAGGGAGTGCACGATCCGAGGCACGACCGTAAGGGAGTGCGCGATCCGAAGCACGACCGTAAGGGAGTGCACCCTCCCGATGAGCCTGAAGAAGCCCCTGAATAGCCATTCAGCGCTCAGAATCAGCTCGGCTCCACGTGTAGCGCGCCTGTTTCCGTTGGATTTCCCGATACTAGATTGTATGCTATTAGGCTGAGATTCGACCCGTACGGCGAATCTCTGTGATTGAATGCCGTCCGGAAAACCCGGACTCGCGGGATTGTCTATGGCTTCCTCCCACGAAGGACCGTTCCTGTTGTCAGCCTGGCAGAGACTGGTAAACAGCCCTGTCACACCCCGCGTTCTGGTGGCCGTGGGATGCTACTTTCTGATCCTGGCAATCACGGCCAATCATTTCGCGCACCCCAAATCGCCGAGACTTCAGGTGGGGGATGTCGCCCGAGCGGACTACATAGCCCCGCGGTCCGCAGTTTACACTGACACGCAGGCCACGATCGAAGCACAGGAGCAGGCCGCAAGCGCCGTCCAACCCATATACACCCCCAACCCGGCGGTGACATCGAAGATTACCCAGGATCTTGCGGGATTCTTTCTGAGGCTCGACGAGTTGGCGACGCAGCTCAGGATGCTGGAGCGGGTGGAGACATCGCAGGAAGAGATCACCGTCGATGAAGGCGATGAATCCGCGGAGTCTGTCCCGGCCACAGGCTCGGTGGACATCGAGAGCGTCGAGGACAATGCGGTGGCGGAGCTGATGGCGCTGCTGGACCAGTCCCTCCAGATCCAGAGATACCTCATCGACCCGGTAAGCACGGAGGATGTCAGGACGCTCTTGCGGATGGACGCCGACACGAGGGAGCTTTTCAAGGACCTCGTGGACCGGTCGATCCGTGAGCGGATAATCGACGTGATTTTCGAGTCCCAGCTCGCGCAGGAGATAGACGATCTCAGGGAGACGGTGCTGGCGAAGGCTGCGGAGGTGGGGCTTAATCCCGAGTACGCGAGGCTGGCGGGACAGATCGCGGGCTATTTCATGCGCCCGAACGCGACGCTTGACAATGCAGCGACAGCGATAGCGCAGCAGGAGGCAAGGAGCGCGACGCTGCCGGTACAGCAGGAGGTAAGGGCCGGGGAGATCTTCCTCAGGGCCGGGGAAGTGGTGACGCAGGAGCACATAGACATCCTGACGGCGCTTGGAATAACGGGAGAGACGGAACGGCGGTCGGTGTGGCAGGCAATAGTCCTTTTCGCGATCGTGCTCGCCGCCGCGTTCGCGCTCGGGTCGGCATTTCTGACGCGCAAGAACGTGCCGATGATGGCCGACAGTCGCTACTATCTCCTGTTCTACACCATCGTGACGATCGCGTACCTGTCGAGCTTCTACCTGATGCAGATATTGTCGGCGGGGACATCCGACAATGTCACGCTGTCGCTGGCGGCGCTCCCGGTGATATCCGCAGCGGTTCTTTTCGCACACTACTTCACGCGGATTCTGGCCCTGACCGCCTCGGGATTCCTTGCAGTGATCGTGACTGTTGCCGCCGGGGAGCCGTCGCTGTTGCTGCCGGCGCTTTTTCCGGCGATCGCGGCAAGCCTGATGGTCAAGCGGGACTGTCCCAAGCCGCTGATGATCCGGGCTATAGTTCTGCTTCCGCTGTTGTGGCTGGCCGGACTTCTCGCGCTGGCATTCACCGCGAATCTGGACCTGTCAAGGCTCCAGGAGAATCCGTGGTATCTGATAGCCGGAGTTGCGCCTGCGCCCGCCGCGCTTATACTTGCGAACTACGTGCTGGACGCGGCGTTCAACGCGCCGACCACGAGCCGATTGCAGGAGTTCGACAACCAGGATCATCCGCTTCTGAGGAAATTGCAGCTCGAAGCACCGGGCACGTGGCACCACTCGATGATGACGGGCCTGATTGCGGAAGCGGCATGTCAGGCGCTGGGCGGCAACGCCCATCTGGTCAGGATAGCGTGCATGTACCACGACATCGGCAAGACCCGCAGGCCGGAATTCTTCATCGAAAATCAGCGGGGCGGCGAAAATGTACACGATAAGTACTCGCCCTGGCTTTCGAAAATCATCGTGGAGAGCCATGTCAAGGACGGGATCGCGATGGCCCAGGCTCACGGGCTCCCGAAGGAGCTTATCGACATGATCCCACAGCATCACGGAACCTGCCTGATAACCTACTTCTTCCGAAAGGCGCTTGCAATGTCGGAAGAGGGGTATGTAAACGAGTTCGACTACCGCTATCCCGGACCGAAGCCTCAGACCCTCGAAGCAGCCTGCATCAACATGGCGGATGCCGCGGAATCGGCGATCAGGTCGCTTGACGATCCCACGCCGCATCGTATTGAGCAGCTGGTGAACAGGATATACGAGGAGCGACTGCTGGACGGGCAGTACAACGAATGCGGGCTGGCGCTCAATCAGCTCGAGACGATCAAGAAGACTATCATCGATCGCCTTGTCGGCGCGTACCATGCGAGGATCGAGTATCCGGAGGAGGAAGAGCTGAGGCGCCAGTTGCAGCTTAAGCGGGCGGTTGCCGAGAAAACCCAGAAGCAGGAAGCGTCGGCAAACGAAGAGGAATAGCCTGTTTCCCTTATGACCGATACAGACAGCCATCGCGCAGTGGAGGTTTCCTGGGAGGCCGATTGCTCCGGGCTCCTGAACGATGAGACTGTGCCCGATGCCCTGGGCGAAGCCCTCCGAATAGTTCTCGAAGAGACGGGCCTCGGCGACAACTGGCCGCGATGCGAGTTGGGCGTGACACTTACGGACGACGAGGGCATACGCAGGCTGAACAGGGACCACAGGGAGATCGACAGCGCGACAGACACGCTGAGCTTCCCGGTATCGGAGCCCGATGAGATCGCCGGGATTCGCACCGAGTATGATCCCCCCCTGGCTCTGGGCGATCTGGTGCTCAGTCCGGAGACCATCGAGCGCCAGGCCAAGGAGCGGGGGATGGGATTCATCGAGCGATTCGGCGAATGCCTTGTACACGGGATACTGCATCTGCTGGGATGGGGTCACGAGGAAGAGGACGATCGGGAAGCGATGGAGATGATGGAGGACAGGCTTGCGCCAAAAGTGATTAATATATTGAGCAGGATCGATGTAGAAGAAAATTAATCCTTTCGGTGGTGACAATGGACGATATTAAAGTTAGAATATTGGCAGGAAAATCCGTCGATGTCTGACGAGCAGGAAAGCGACTCTAGCGGAAACCCAGCTCACCAATCCCGCGAAATCAACGGTAGATGGCCGAGTGATCGCGCTATGAAGAGGTATGTCCGCCTCTGCGCGATGTGCGTGCCCTCGTCCTCAAAGGCAGGTGAGACCGTCCTTGGACGAGTCAGGTAGCATACCCTTATCATACTTCGCACCGTATATCATCGGCATCTTTGCTTGCGCCTCCCTGTCATTTCTTTTTTCGGGTCTTGAAGCGGGGCTGTTGAGCCTGAATCGAATCTGGCTCAGCGAGAAGGCTGCGGAAGGGAATCGACGAGCCGCCATTCTTCAGGAAATCCTGAGAGTACCATCCAGACTGATCGCGGTCATGCTCACGATGGAGACGAGCTCCAATGTCGTCCTGGCCGTCCTCTGGACCATTATCGGTCACAGGGGCATCCAGATGCTGGGACTGCCCATGTCCCTTCTCGTGGTATGGGAGGCGATTCTGATCCTGCTCCTGGTCATGTTCTGCGAGATCGTCCCCAAGGCATGGTTCGCATCGAACGCGGAGTCTTTCACCATGACCCTTGCGCCGGTGGCGCACACGCTCATTCGAATCATTTACCCGGTAGCGGCGGTCATGGAATGGCTGGCGCGCCTTGTGATCAGGCTGACCACCGGGAAATGGATCAGGCCCATCAAGACGAAGGTCACCGAAGAAGATCTGCTCACCATGGTGAGTGTCGGTGAAGATGAAGGCGTTCTGGAAGAGCAGGAAAAGGAGATGATTCACTCGATCTTCGAGTTCGGGGATCTTGTGGCACGCGAGATAATGGTCCCGCGAGTCGACATGAACGCGCTCGAAATCAATAGCAGCGTGGAGGACGCGCTCAACATCATCGTCGAACAAGGGCATTCCCGGATTCCCGTATACGAGGATTCCATCGACCACATCAAGGGGCTTCTGTTCGCCAAGGACATCCTGAGGCACGTGGAGCAGGGCGATCTCGAAAACCTTACGCTTTCGGAGCTCATCCGTCCGAACGTGCTCTTTGTGCCCGGAACGAAAGACCTGTCCAGCCTGCTGGAAGAAATGCAGATGAAGAAGGTGCACCTGGCGATAGTGATGGACGAGTACGGAGGCACGGCGGGACTGGTGACGATCGAGGACATCCTTGAGGAAATCGTCGGTGACATCCAGGACGAGTACGACAAGCCCCTGGAGCGGCTTGTCGAGAGGGAAAAAGACGGCACATTCACTGTGGACGCGAAGCTGGGGCTTCATGATTTCGACGACGAGATCGGCGTGGCGCTTCCGGAGTATGACGGGGTCGAGACGGTGGGGGGGCTTCTGTACCAGGTCCTGGGACGCGTACCCAAGGTGGAGGAGACCATCTCGATACCGCCGGTAAGGGAGGAAAGAAACGGAGAGATTATGAACGGGGAGCCCGAAGTTGAGATGGTCAGGCTGAAGGTCCTGGAGGTCGAGGAAAACCGGATCGGAAGAGTGCATGTCACTCTCGAGCGCGGTCCGGCTGGAGATGCCAGGCGGACTCAGACGGCGGAGAGAGCCGATAACGGAGGGACACCATAGCCGTAACGGTACTCAACAACATCGTCCTT
>CAYLVL010000233.1:0-4823 GCA_964387135.1 uncultured Planctomycetota bacterium | reverse complement strand
ACCCTCAACGGCTTCAAGTACCATGCCGACGGATTGGACACGGACGAGCGTCTTGGAGGCCTTGACCGCTCAACCAGGGGCTCGTTCACCGCAGGCGCGATGAACGCCAGGCGCTACGAAATCGAGATCGACGACGGTCTGGTGTTCAATTACGCCATCGACGCCTGCTGGGCACCTCCCGACACCCAACCGGTCATCATTCCCGACAGTTTCCCCCCAGAGGCTAATCGCGATGAGCCGTGGTTCCTGAACGCGCGCATAGTGGAAAACACGTTCTATTACGATAATTCCACCGGTGAGAGCGGCGGTGCGTTGAACTTGCGCATCGATGTCGATGATTGGTTCGACCCGGAGGAAAATGTCGTCCGCGTCCAGAGCCAGGGAGCCTTCGATGATGTCTACGTCGACACATGCTCGACCAGCGCGCACGGCTACTCCACCTACATGGTCGACATCCGCAATCCTGCTTTTACATCAACCGACAACGTTCCGTTCCTTGTCTCCGTTGAGTCCGGCACCGGCTACGACGGCCATCTGCCGGGTAAGCCGACTTCGGCCTACCACCATCTCATGATAGCGGGCGTCACAAGCGGTCAACCCCGGCTCACCTGGTACGATCCGCAGCCAGCGAACCACAGCTTCTCGCAAGGCAGGAGCGATAACGAGCCCGCCATCATCAGAAACGGCCAGGACAATATGCTCATCTCGATGTTCTGGCTCGATGACGACCGCCCTGATCGCATCCTCGACCGCATCGTTTTTCTCGTATCACAGAATTACGGGGTATCCTTCTCCGGCAACTATCATCCGTACGCCGAGTGCATGGAAATGAACTCGATGCCGGTGAGATGCCGGGGCGCGAAATACACCCTCGCCGCCGACGGTCACGCTTTCCACTCCTATTATGCCCCAACGGTCTGCCAGCCGATCGGGAACACAGTCCAGGCGAACCCGAAATATCACGATCCCGGCGAGGCGGTCGCTGATTTGGGTCCCGAGGTCGAGCACGCGGGCGAGATGCTTTTCACGACCGAGGGCTACCCGATGATGTTCGGTGACGCGGGCGGCACCATCGTCATGCGTCGCGGCGATATCCCCAACATCGCGGGCACCGGCGATCCGGACGGCCATTTCGTCGGCACAGAGTACGTGCTCGTCGATGAAGCCGTCCCGAACCACCTGAGCACGTCACGCTCGACCGGGAAAACTTCGGACGGTCGATGCCGACTCATCTTCCAGAGTCCCGGCAACAATCCCTACATCCGCATGATCTCTTCGACCGACGCATCCGGCACAAGCTGGGAAGCCCCTGTTGACGTCTTCGTCGGCGCCGAGGAGACCTGGGTCGGCGCTTATGATCCAAGCCTCTGGATCGATTCCAACGACGGATTCCACACGCTGTTCGCGGGCCGGACATGGACAGGCGGGTACCGCCTCATGTACGGTTACTCGGGGAACGGAACCGACTGGCAGGACGGCACTTCTTTCCAGGAGTTGGGCGCTTTCCCCGAATCCGACGGCCTCAACGACACACAGGTCGTCACCTTCCCCTCGTTCGGACACATCTGGGTGTTCCTTTGCTACGAGACCAACGGCGATGTCTGGTGCAGATACAAGAAACTCGAGGACGCGGATTTCTCTGATCCTATCCAGGTCAGCACGATTCCCGGAGCCGCCCAGCCCGACCTCTATCCGAACGGCCAGGACGGCATCGTGTTCGTCTACCGCGCTCCCGAGTCCGGCAATCCGGCCCTCACCGACATCTACTACCGCCGCGCGGAGTTTGTGCTGGAGTAGAACAGAAATCCAGGCCGATATCGAACCAGCACTCCTGTATCAGTGCCGCGCGCGTCACCGATACCCTCACTCAATAAATCTGCCCGATCTCAAACGTCGCTGTCGGTGTCTGTACCGGCTTTACCGACGTCACGCCCCCTGCTATGTAGACATGCTCCCCGTCCGTATCCACCACAGCCACCGCCCTCGGATTGATCATCGGATTGATCGAATACCAGGTGTCATCTTCCACATCGAGCACGTCCACGAGGTCAAGAATGCTCGATCCGCAATTCCCGCCAAATGAGTAGAGCCATCCGTTCACCCATACCGACACATTCCCGTCCCGACCCGGCACAATCGGCGCGCGCCACTGCCACGACTTGGTCTCGGGAACGTGATGCAGGACATCCTGCCGATCCGGATGTCCCCCGCACGACATGAGATACCCGTCACCCGCCGCGAATCCCATCGTCGATGTCTCGAACTCCAAATCGGTCTCGCCCTCGAACGTGTTCGACGGCGGCGTGAGCTTGAACGCCTCTCTGTGAAACTCCCATGAGAAGCCCGTGAAATGCCTTCCGCCCGCGAGATAGAACGTGCCGTCCATGAACGCACATCCCATCGTCGCCAGCGGCATCGGAAGTGTCGGAGGCGAGAGCACGCACCCTCCGTCATCCAGGTTGATCACATGACACGAGTCGGTGACATCGGTCTCCCCGAATCGTCCGCCGAAAACGTACGCCATTCCATCAAGCGTGCCGCAACCGAAACCGTCCCGCGCCTCCGGGAGCGACCATGGGCTGTCCCATGTCCCGCCGACCAGGTCGTACCGCTCGACCACATCCAACTGCGTCCCCGCCGAGCTTCCGCCGGGCACCCAGAAGTATCCGTCCGCAAGGAACCCCCCCGCGTACCCTCGCGCTACTGTCATGTCCGGCCCGGACTGCCAGTAGATGTTCGGATGCACCCCGATCTCCACACTCGTGCTCTCGGTGTTGGTGGTTTCATTACCAACGCCGTCGACCGCCCTGATGCAAAGGTAGTAGACCGTGGGCGCGAGGTCCAGAAGCAGATAAGGCGATTCCTCGATTCCCGTCACCACACTCGCAGTCTCGAAATCGATCGGATCGGTTACCGAGTAATACAGGTTGTACGTCACCGGCTCGCTCGGATCGCTCGCACTGCCGAACCATGCCAGCACCCCCGTTAATCCCGGCGCGACATCGGTGATCCCCACATCGCCGTCCCATACCGGCGGATCGTGATCGCTGGTATCGACAATCTCGACCTCAACCCACTGGAACAGGTGATGAACCGTCTCCGGATCGCGCGCGGTGATAAGACACGGGTAGTGCCCGTCGGGAAAACCGAGCACATTCGATATCTCACCCGTCCACAGCTCGCCCGAATCATGCGTCAGGGCGACTTCCGTTCCGCCGAACGCGTCCGTGTCGATTGTCACCCCCTGTGCGTCGTCCTGCCAGTCCGAAACATAAACGGAAACCAGGGCAGTCGAGCCGGGAGTAGCGTCGAGAGGATTCTGCTGGAAATCATGGATATCATACGGTTCCGGACAATGATCTGGCCACGACGCGTCAACCGCGAATGTCAGCCGCCCGAGCTTCGCGCCCTCCGGATACGTCAACTCAAAACGCTCCGTTGCGCTCTCGTCCGGAGTCATGTCCCGATCCGGATCGTCGGTCAGATACGCTCGAAAACCCGACGGATCGGTTATGCCGGGGGGAGCATAAAGAAGCGTGTAGGCGTACGCATTGGTCAAAAGGATATCCTCAACCGGGTAGACGATGCCTCGGACATCGTAACCGGTCAGGCCACGCGTGAAATTCTTGACCGTGACATCCGCAACAATCTCCCGATTCACCGGGTCAAAGCTGACGATACTGACGATGAAGCAGTCGTCGCAGTACGGCGGCATGAGGAACTCTGTGACGTTGTAGTGCCCGGCAGCCGCTCGATCCGGCTCCACCCAGACCTCGCCTGTTTCCAGATCGAACGTCACATCGTACAGCCCCATCAGCACATGCCCCACCCCCATCCGCGCGTCACTGACAACGCTTCCATCACCCATACCTGATTCATCGCCAATATTCCCCATCACCATCCCGACATCGCCGCCCGAACACGACGTCATGCACATTATGGAGATAATCATCCCGACCTGCATCGCCGTCACGGAGTTGGAGTTCTTCATACCTGATCACCTGCCCATGTCCGGAGCATCACGATTCCGGAAAATCATGCACCCATTATAGCGCACGCGCCCGTCAAATCCGGAAGATCTTGCACCAAGCCGCATGTCTGCGCACCTTACCAAGAAACGCAATCATGCAGAGGCACGAGCGTCAGCGAGTGCGCATCCATACACATAACCGTCCAACATGGGGCTGCCAAGCGGTCGCTATACAAAGGAAACCACGTCGCACCTGCGCACTCGCTGACGCTCGTGCCTCTGCATCTTTTCAACGCTGAAATGAGACCTTCAGACACTCGGTCCGGCTCTTTCGCAGTGCGACATCCCTGCCGACTTCACACCCCCCTACCCGTAATACACCTCAGCCGCCCTGTACAGTATCTCCACTCCGTACGGCAGCACGTCCTCATCTATTGCAAATTTCGGATGATGATGCGGCCAGTTCGCGCCCTTCTGCGGATTCCGCGCGCCCAGAAACGCGAAACACCCGGGCACCTTCCTCAGATAAAGCCCCATATCCTCCCCGCCCATCGTCGGATCAGCCTCGAACACGTTCCTCTTGCCCAGCACCTGGATCGCAGCGTCGCGCATGATCTCGCACATCTTCTTGTCATTGATGGTCGCTGGAATCATGTGCATGTAGTCAATCTCCGCCTTCGCGCCCATGCTCTTCGACACGCCCTTCACGATCTCGAAGAATCGCTTCTTCACCTTCGCGCGATCCTCATCAAGGAACGTGCGGCACGTGCCCTGCATGACAACCTCCGGCGGAATGATGTTGAAGTTCGTCCCCGCGTTGATGCTCCCGACCGTCACCACCCCAGTATGAACC
>CAYLVL010000232.1:0-4834 GCA_964387135.1 uncultured Planctomycetota bacterium | reverse complement strand
GGAGCGGCGAACAGATCACCGAGCAGGTGACGGGAGCCGCCGCCGAGCACGAGGGCGAGCTGGCCGAGGCTGCCGGCGAGATGGCATCGCCCGCTCCTGAAGAGCCGAGCGAGGAAGAAGGAGTCGTCCCGGCCATGGAGCTTCCCGAGGAGTATTCGGGACCGGGCGAATCCGCCGAGCCCGCTGAAGAAGAAGAGGCCGAGCCTGTTTATGTCGGTGAAGGCTCGCCGTATTACACTTCATCCGAGGGCATCGGCGGACCCAGGTTCACCGACCTGAGTCCCGAGCAGATGCGCCAGTTGCTTCTTCAGCTACCTGAGGTTCAGCAGACACCGGCACCTGAAGCCGCGGCCGATTCCCTGATGCCCATCCTGCTCAGGTTCCAGACGATGGTCAGCCCGCCTGTCAACGTGAGGGAATTCGACGAGGAAACCGCCGTATGGCGCTCCGATTCCCGCCGCTACAGCCCGTTTGACCCGGTTGGGGTGACGGGCGGTTCCGCCACCGGTCCCCTCCCGCATCCCATACCGCCGTTCCCGAGCCCCAGTGCCGAGGGCGGGCCGATCGAGCGAGGCCCCGAGATCACCGCGCAGGATATCGCGAGGAACCTGCGGCTTATCGGCGTGATGGGCGAGCCCGGAAAGTACCTCGCCATTATTTCCGGCGCCGGTGAGGAAAAAGTGCTTTCCGAGGGTGACGAGATCGGCAGGATCGAGGACATCATTTTCATTATTAGTGAAATAAGTCTCGGTCAAGTGAAGATTATAAACCAGAACAACCCGAATGACGTCGGGATGGTCTATTTCGTGGAGCGTGAAGGGGGAGGCATCTCGGAGATGTCAATTTCGTACTAGGGTGGGGTGGAAAAGGAATTTATTGGTAGTTTTAGCCATACAGCTTTACGGCACATATTAGCTTATCCTTGACTGAGCGGGACTGATCCCGCCAGGAATCGATCAAGGAGCCAAGCCCGCCTGATGAGAATCGCTCACCACCAAACTGGAAGCAATACAATAACCGCTTTGAGGGGGGGGGTGTCCGTCCTCCTTGTACTGCTGCTCATGGCGCCGTTTACCACGCTTTGGGCACAGGAACCTCAAGGCCCGGCCGACCTGACCGCAATCGCCGTTGAGGCCTCGGATGATGCGCTGATCATTGATCTCGCGATATCCCGCGCCGTGGCTGTCAGATCGTTCAGCCTGACATCGCCCAAGAGACTGGTCTTCGACATCGAGGACACCATCCTCTCGCTGGATCCCGATGCGGTTGCCTCATGGTCTGAGCCGCTGCCCGGCGTTACCTCCCTGGCCATCTCGCAGTTCTCGACCGATCCTCCGGTCGTGAGAGTGGTCGCGGAAGTCACCGATGAGGGGTTGATGGCGGACCGGACATCCGGCCCGGACGGCTACGCATTGCGGCTGGCGGTCTATCGAGGCGACAGCCCGTTCGTCGAGGCCGGTCCCGGCGCGCCGCCCGCGCACATGACCCCGACAATCGAGGGCTTCTGGCACGAGCCTCTTGAGGACGGTCGTGATCAGTTCATTATCGACTTCTCCTTCGGTGTGGTCCTTCCGCAGATGCGGATCGAGAGCCCCACTGTCCTGCTGCTCCGCTTCCCGGATACCGATATCCTTCTGCCGCCCACCAGCCCCACCACTTACGGTACCGCTGTAGACGGCAATATCGTGGAGCGCATGCGCGCGGACGTGGTCCGTGAGGGTGATCAGATCGCCACCGAGATCCGCCTTACCGTACCCGACACTACGCTTGTCGGGTCGACTCTCGAAACCCACTCGGACGACTCGCTCGAGTTGGTTGTAACAGCGCAGGAGATTCCCCAGCCCGAGCCTCCGATTGAGGAGCCGCAGTCTCCGGCCCCTGTGCCCATCGAGGGCGGCGAGATCATGGTGCTGGCGAGCGGTGACGAGGTCCCCGTTCCGCCGGATGCACCCATCAAGGTCAACAGGGTTCAGTTCCAGACGGTCGATAGCGGAACCGACCGGTTCTACCTCTACTACGAGGGCGGCGAGCTTGAGCCGCTTATCTACAGGTACAACTACCCCACGAGAATCGCATTCTACTTCCGCGATGCCGCGGTCGTCCTGCCGGAGAGCGCGGAGGGGCGCTTCCAGTCGCCGATCGACGGTGTGATGGTGGGCGAGCTTAAGGTCGTCAACCGGGTGATCGAGGATGTCGGTCCCGAGTCCCAGTTTATCTTCTACTTCCCCGGTATCGACCAGGAAAACATCGCCTTCACGATTGACTACGTTGATCCCGGCCTGTTGCACATCGATTTCTACCAGACCTCGGTTCCCATCGAGGTGGAGACGCCGGTCGAGGTCAACATGAGCATAGACGAGCCTCAGCCGGCCCCGGTCGGGGTCGGGGAGCCTGTTGTCGAGGCTCCCGAGGAAATCCCGGTGGTCGAAGAGGAGCCTGAAGCAGTTGAGGAGCCCGTCGTCGAGGAGGCTCCGGTGATTGAGGAGCCCGCCCCGACCGTTGAAATGACCGCCGGTCTGCCTCAGATAGTGGTTTCAATAACCGACGTTACGGACAGAAGCGTCGATTTCAACATCGCTGCAACCGAGCCGATGCTCGATCCGGATTGGATTAGTTTCCGGTTCCCGAACAGGCTCGGTTTGAAGTTCCCACTCTCCGATGTCGTGCTTCTGGACGCAGATCCGGGAGTGTGCTCGGCGTACACGCATGTGAGATGGCTGCCGCTTGTTCGGGCGATCATCAAGGATCGGCCGGATGAGCAGTATACCATCATCACGTGGACCCTTGACGGCGATCACGAGGAATATATCGGCGATTACGAAGTCGCTGGCAACAACGTTCACGTGACCTTTGAGTATTCCCCGATCGCTGCTGAGATCGAGGAAGAGATCCCCACAGTACCGGAGGTCATGCCGGATACTCCGGCTGAGCCTCCGGTGATGGAAGAGATCGAAGAGATTGGGGTCGAGGAGATTGCCGAAGAGCCGGTGGTGGAGGAGCCTGCGGAGATCGAGGTTGTCTCCGAGGTCACCGAGGAAGCTCCTGTGGAGGAGCCTGAGCCGGTGGTTGAGGAAGAGCCCGAGATTGAGCAGGAAGCTCCCGGGACGCCGATGGCTCCCGGCGCGCCGCCATTCTCGGCGCCTCCGCCGCTGCCGCGAATCGAGGTGGCGTTGGGCGAAGTTACCGATGACACCGTCGAGTTCCACATCACCACCTCAGAGCAGCTCCCGATGCCGAGCTGGGTCGAGTATCGCTACCCGGACCGCCTCGGTCTGCGTTTCCCGCTTGCCGATGTCGTCCTTCTCGGCGAGGAGGACGCCTTCACCGCTCACACCCATGCGCAGATAATCCCGATGGTGCGGACGATACTCAAGGATCGCGCGGGTGAGCAGCATGCGACGGTGACATTTACTCTTGACGGGTCACTCGAGGATTTCGATGGCGAGCTTGACTGGAACGGCTGCGAGATGGACGTTGCATTCCGCCGACAGGCGGCGGCTCAGCAGCCCGAGCCTGTGCCCCCGGTGGCGGCAGGCCCGTCCGCCCCTGAAGAGCCTGTTGCCGACAGCCCGGTTGTGGTCGAGGTGGAAGTGGAGGCCATGCCGGAAGAGCCGGAGATCGAGGCTGAGCCTGAAATAGAGGCTGAGCCTGAGGTCGAGGTCGTTGCGGAAGAGGCGGTTGTTACGGAGCCTGAGCCGGAAGTCGAGGAGCAGGCTGAGATTGTCGAGGAGATCGAGGTTGTGGAAGTAACCCCGGAGCCGGTGATGATCGCCGACGCCGAGGTGGAGATGGAGGAGCAGGAGGTCGAAGTCCATGCGGTTGCCGAGGTCGAGTCGGAGCCGGTGGACGAGATTATCGATTTGGACGAGATGTACGCCGATTTCTCAGGCGTTCTGATAACCGACGTGAGATACGACAAGGTCGACGGTGCCGATGTTCTGACGCTGGTGACAAACGGGAGGATCGATGACTGGGAGGTCACACCCATCAACTTCCCGACCAAGCTCCTTGTCCGTCTGCCGAACTCACGTCCGGTAATGGACAGCGGCGACCTGATCAGGTATGACGAACATGTTGATGGTGTTGTGGTCGATCAGTTCACGGCCAACGGCACGGTGAGCATGGACGTGTCCTACACGATTCTGACCGTCTACGCTCATGGGCTCGAATCCACGTCGATGCTCGATTACGATGTTCGCGAGGGCGAGCGCGAGTGGGCGATGGCGGTCTATCGAGCGGGCGACAACAGCCCGTTCGAGGGAATGCCTGAGCTCGTTCGCGAGGAGATGCCCGGGCCCCGGGTCGAGGAGATGGAACTGGAGCTTGCGCCCAGACCCGTAAGGCCTGAGGTTCCCGAAGAGGAGCTTGACGAGGAGATGATCGAGGAGGCGGCCGAGAGCCAGCCCAGGCTGAGCATGAGGCTTGAGGACGCGAATATCCGCGATGTGCTTCAGCTCATCGGTGAGCAGGCCGGACTCAACATATCCATCGGACCTACCGTCCAGGGTACCGTAACCATCAGCCTTACCGACGTCCCGCTGTTCGAGCTTCTGGACCTGCTGGGCGCCCAGTACAACTTCAGCTACTTCGTGCGGAGCGGAGTCTATATCTTCGGCGATCCGATAGCGCTCCAGAGGGACTTCGGATACTGGCCGAGATGGTACTTGTCACTCAGCTACGCCGACCCGGATCAGCTCAGGAGCATACTGGTCTCCCTTGGTGTTCTCGGTAACCAGCAGATACAGATCTACCGTGGCACGTACGGTGGCGTTGGCGGAGTGATCATCGCCAGCCCGGTCATGATCATTACGGGCGAGCGAAGGGACCTGGAGAG
>CAYLVL010000231.1:0-4860 GCA_964387135.1 uncultured Planctomycetota bacterium | reverse complement strand
CACCCTCTCGCCTTTCCCAATCATTGCACACCGGACATTATTTTCATTTTGAGCTGCAATTCAAGTGGTTGGGGTGCCTTTTGCAACGGTCTCTGAATAGAAAACGATGTTGCAGGGATCGATCTGCTGATCAGGGAAGTAGTCCGGCAACTCCTCATCAGGATAACTCCCGGCCGGAACGCCGATGTCTCGTATGTAGTAGCTGCCAATACTGGGCGGCATGAAGTTCGGCGACCGAATACAGTTTTCTCTGAAGTCAACGACTCGAACCTGGCTCGGCTAAGAAGCGCTAAGGCGTCTCGAAATCCGCGTTGCGGAATTTGATGTCCCAGTTGTCCTCATCCACCTCGAAGCTCCACGCAAACAGCGCATCGTAGTTGTATGGTTCTTCAAGGCAGAGGGTGTCGGGGTCGCGCGCCATATCATCGGCGCTGACCTGCTGTTCGGGCAGGAATGCCCACAAATCCTTCGGCGATATCCGCGACTGCACCACACCGTTGTTTTCGTAGCCGATCAGCACGACGTACTCGCTGTCGCCCGTCGGAAGCAGTATCTGCTCGGTTGAGCAACTGATGTGCTGGTCGTCAAACGGATCTGATGACGACGCGGCGACAATAGGCTCCGTCCATTCGCCTGATGGAGTCTCCTTCATCGACACAAGCAGGTGATACTCGCCGGACGCATCTTCCCGACCGGTCCAGAGGGCGAAGAGGCGATCCGATGCGTCCACGGCAATCGCGGGATTCCTGCAATCGGTGTAGCCGGTGCCGTCGAAGATGATCTCGGTATCGTCCCACGTATCGGCGGCCTGGTCGGTCTGTTTCGCCAGCCTGATCTGGCCGCCCAGAGTGTAATAGGCGAGAACCAGAGTGCCGCCATGGATGCCCCATGAGCGCGAGTGACTGACTTCGCCGTATTTGGTGAGCGTCTGCAATGTCTCGTAGACCCACAGGTTGGTGCACGAGGGGGTCTTGACTCTGAGCGAGTATATGCCGGGGTGATTGGTGATAGGAACGTCTCGATACGAATCTCCAACCATGTAAAGATACTTGTCATCCGCCATAACCTCGCAGTTTTCATATACTAAGGGGGTGAGGTTCACACAGTTCCAGTTGTAGTAGTAAGTCTTGTGGTTGATCAAGTGATCGACGTACGCGCAGAAGTAGACCTTCGGCACATTAGCGCCCTGAGCAAGTTGAATGCCCGCGAAGGTGTAGTTGTTCGCGGCAGTGGCGAGTTTCATGGTGTCGACTCGCATCTCATATTGGTTATCCGTACTGGTGGAACTCTGGAAGAACCTGTTCTCTCCGGTCCAGTTTGTCCCCTCTGTTGAGCGGATCCCCACGTCCCATCCCCACCTCAGCCACCAGCCACTTCCGTTGTAGTCGAATCCGAATGCATGCCAGCAGATGTGCGCTTTTTGGCCCTGTTCCTGGCTGATGGCAGGCGAAAACTCATCCCACTGCTTATGGTAACCATAAGGCGCACCGGCTGCATCGCTGAATACAACCGTGCTCTCATCGACCTCGACCTCATCCTCGAAGTCGAGCCATATCGGCAGCGCGATCGAGAAATCATCGTCCGATGAGTCCCACGCTCCTCCAGACACATCCCGCACCCTCACTCTTGCGGTCGTTGTCTCAACATTGGGAATCGGAATCCATTCATAGCTGCCGTCATTCTCGGTGCTGTCGACAATCGTCCGGACATCGGTTGTGAAATTGTCGGTGGACCACTCGATGGTCACATCTTCAATGGTCCCCGAGCCGATATCCCATGTTATCTCATGGCTCATGGCCATCCATAGTGTCTCGCCGCCGTTCGGACTGATCACCTTGAGCGGTGCCTCGCCCGCGACGGCTATATCGTGTCGGAAATATCCGGCAAGTCTGTCATCGTTTGCGTTGACGCCGTTACCCGGATCGAACGAATCCGGCTCTTCGCTTTCGACTGTTATCAGAAGAGGTACGGCGTTCTGTGATTGAGGAGTGCAGTTGGCGATATCTATCCTGTAGACGGACGAGATCAGGGAGCTTCCCGGCGATGCGGTCGCTTCAAGGGCGGATTGATCAAATACAACGCAGCCTCCCGGAATAACACCGGGATCGCTCTCCACGACGATCTGATGTATCTCGTCGGTTACCTCGACTCCGTCCCAGTATGCCCCCCAGTCGTAGACCTCAAGCTCCAGGCTGATGTTTCCTCCACCCTCACCGCCGACATACCAGAGGCCTGAGTTATCGGTAACGCCGAGGAAAACGGCCTCGTCCGCGTTGGCGTTCGGAGCGAAGTCGCCCGGTACATCCAGCACATCAGGATTGCCGGACAGCGTCTTGTCGGGCTCAATCCAGCTCGCGATTACCGCATACTGGAAATCCAGATTCGGCGCTCCGCCGACCATCGGGAACTTGAGCTCGTATTTCCTGCCGTTTGCCGAACCCGGCGTAAATATGCCGCGTCTGGATGTTTTATTCGGATCATGGAAGAAAGCGCAAAGTGTCTCCTCGGTCCCCAGATCGTCCGCGAAATATTTGTAGGCGTTGACGGTGGAAGTGAACCTTCCAATATCGGGGTTGCCCAGCTTGCCCGGAGTGAATGTAAAGACAGTCCCGTTGTCGGGGAATTCCACGGGATTCATCCATCGCGTGTAGCCGTCGGCGTTCAGTAGGACCGGATTGTTGACCTCATCGGTGTATGTGACATTCGAGTCGTACACTCCCGCGACACCCGCGGGCGTCATGAACGCTCCGTAGACATCGAAGCCGGTGTACTGGAAGAAGCCGGGGAACGGATGCGTCAGGATGACCTCCACATCAATCAGTCCCTCGGTCATCCAGTCGCTTACGTCGGTGATCCGCAACGTGAGATTCCTCGGATTGCCCACCGGAGGCTGGAGGAACGTAACAACATCGACGGTGAATTGCGCTCCTCTGACCGGGACTATGTCCGCTTCCCATGTGCGGGTATCCAGGCTGATCTCCCAGACTCCCCACAGTTGCTTCGAGGTGCCGTACGTTGAATGAGCGCCGGCCTGCCCGTCCGCCTCTTCCAATCCCGGAGTTACGGGCGGCGTCTGACCCGCTGAACATGCCGTCATCACCCAGCCCATTGTCAGAATTACCGCGAAGAATGTGTCTTTTTTCATGTTCACCTCCCATTGGAGCGCCTTCCAGTGTATTCGATACCGAAACTGATGTATCAATTCGATATTTCATTTTACGGTACTTCTATGCTCGGTTCAAGATGTCGAAGGCCGCGATCAGACGCATCCTTACAGCCCGGGTTAATACCGACTATAATCATCCCCATGGCATGGGAGCTGGATGATGCGCAGCGGGAGGCTGTGGAAGCGCCCGATCGCGCGGTGATGGTAGTGGCGGGACCGGGCACCGGCAAGACCCGCGTGCTCACCGCACGTGCCGTATGGCTCACCGAGCAGGCGGGAGTCGATCCGGCGCGAATCCGGGCGATCACCTACACCAATCGAGCTACAGCCGAGATGCGGGCGCGACTTGCATCAAGGCATCTGCCCGCCGCATCCGGCGAGATTCCCTCCCCGGCGTCGGAGGTCCCGGTATCCACGTTCCACGCATGGGCGTACCACCTGGTTCGAAAACACCATCAGGCGCTCGGTTTCCCACACGAACCGGTGGTTTTCGATGAACACGCGCAGGAGCATCTGCTTCTGAAGATCCTCGGTGAGAAGCGCATTCCCGAGGAAGCTATGCCACTGAGGTATCTGAAGCAGCTTCTCGATCGCGTCAAGGCCGATGTGGCCTGCCCCCTTATGGACACGCGCTACGATCCCGAGTATTTCGAGACTGTCGCCGAGATGTTCAGGTCCTACCAGAAGGAGCTTCAGGTCCGTGGTGCGCTTGACTTTGCAGACATCCTCCTTGGCGCGCTCCAGCTTCTCTATGTCCATCCCGACATTCGCGACGAGATCACCGGATCGATCGAGCATCTGCTCATCGACGAATTCCAGGACATCAACCGCGCGCAGTATCGGCTGGTGGAGGCGCTCGATCATCCGGGCATGAGCCTCTTCGCGGTCGGCGACGAGGACCAGACGATCTACGCGTTCAGGGGATCATCGGGAGTGTTCATCGATCAGTTCGTGGCCGATTTCCACGCGCGCCTGATTCCCCTCGGTCAGAGCTATCGATGCTCCAATGCGGTCCTCTATGCCGCCGGCTCGGTAATCTCAAGGAACCGACGCTTCTATCAGCGCGCTCCCCGTCCGCCCAAAGACCTGAGGAAACGCCGGCCGGTGAGTGTATTCGAGCTTGAAAACGAGGAAGAGGAGGGGAAGGTTGTCGCGAAGCTCATCAAGAGCTGGGTGGAGTCGGGTTGTGAATATCGCGATATCGCCGTGCTCTATCGCGTCCATAACCTTGCCGACGAGTGTGAGAGCGCGCTAATAAGCGCCGATATCCCGGTTGTCCGGCTGCTTCGGGAAAGGCAGCGGGAGGAGCTTCCGGGCGATCCGCTGCCGCTTCTGAGGCTCGCTGTGATGGAAACAGAATGGGACTGGGAGCGCGCGATCGGCCTTCCTCGCGACCGTCTTGGTGAGCTTGACGATCTTCGCGTGAGGCTCGCTGCGAGAAACGAGGGCGTTCCGCTTCATCAGCTTCTGGGACGACCGACCAGATTCGCGAAACTGAGCGCGCTTGCTCGCCGGCAACTTAGCAGGCTGAACCGCTTCGTCCGGGAACTCAGAAAGAAGGCAGGGAGTGAAGCTCCGTCGGCGCTCATCAACATGGTCGCCGATCATCTCCAGACCACGAGGTCGCCGTGGCGAGTCAGGGAAGACGAATGGCTCGCGACAGAGGAAGGTGAGCTCGAGGGATTCGACCGTGT
>CAYLVL010000230.1:0-4870 GCA_964387135.1 uncultured Planctomycetota bacterium | reverse complement strand
CTTCTTCCAGCACGGAGCCCCATGCAATGAGCCGCCGGTTCCCATTCCGTTCGAGACGATCGAGAAGGGCGAGCACAGCGGTATAGAAGTGCTCACCGAGCTGGTCATCAACGACTGGCGCACCTGGGAAGCGGTCTGGCAGGAGCATACATCGTGGCTCTTCCCGCCTCCCCCGATTCCCCCGATCGACTTCGAGCGCCACACGGTGATCGGCGTGTGGATCGGCGACCGCCCCTCGGATAATCACGCGGCTACAATCACCGAAATCTGGTTCGATCCGTGCGAGGAACTGGTCACGGTCGAGTACACATACACTCCCATGAAGGCGTGCGGTCCGCTGGACGTGATCACCGATCCGTTCCATATCGTAATCACGCAGAAGCTGCCGCACGACGTCTATTTCGTGGGCGAAGAGGTTGACTGTCCGCCTCCGCCGCCCGAGTGCATCGAGCCGATACCATGGGAGACCATAGAGCACGGTGTTTATTCGGGCATCCATGAGCCATACGAGCTTCGAATCAAGAACTGGAACCAGTTCGAGGAACTCTGGAAACAGCACACAGCAAACACATGGCCGCCTCCCCCGCCGCCGCAGATTGACTTCGAGCAACATGACCTGATAGCGGTCGCTACCGGCGAGAGAAACACCGGCGGTTTCGAGTGCAACATCGAGAACATCTGCTACCTGACCAACGAGCACATCGGAGTTTTCTATGTTGAGCGGATACCGGGACCGGATTGCATGGTTCCTCAGGTGTTCACGCAGCCTCATCACTGGGTGGTCATCCCGAAGGATGACGCGCCCGTTCAGTACTTCAAGCGAACCGAGGTCTACAACTGCGGACCGCCCGAATGCGAGGAGCCGCTGATCTTCTGGCCGATCGACGAGGGTCCGCACACCGGCCATCCTCCGGGCGAGTTCGTTTTCATGGGCCCCGATGCGTTCGGACGGTTCTGGTCGCAGCACAAGCCCGGCGAGCCTATGCCGCCGGTACAGTGGGAAGAGGAGATGGTGCTGGCGATGCTCATAGGCGACCGACCCTCCACCGGGTACTACGTTGAGACCGACCTGGTCTGCCTGAACGGCATGAACGATCCGGGTATGGAGCCGCACATCGATGTCTTCTACACTGAATTCATCCCGGGACCGGACTGCGATGTCCTGTGGGTCATCACCCAGCCGTTCCAGATCATCGTCGTCCCGCGATTCGAATTCCCGGTGTTCTTCCATCACAACGAGCACGTCTACGATTGCCCGACGGGCGATTGCGAGCCGATCGAGCACTGGAACAAGGACGCAGGCGATCACTCCTGCGAGCCACCGGAGCAGTTCCCGATGTTCAACCAGGATGTTCTCGAGGACGTGTGGCACGGAATCTGGTGCGGCAATCCCAATATGCCGCCTCCCCCGTGGATCGATTGGGGCGAGGAAGTCCCGTTCATCATTCAGACGGGCGGCTTCCCGCACAACATGTTCTTCGTGACGGTCGACGAAGCGTGCGTCAACTACGAGGAAGAATACGTCCAGATCGACTGGACTCTGCACATACCGGGTCCTGATTGCCCGGTCGAGTGGGTTGAGACTCAGCCCTGGACAATCGACGCCATCCCGAGATTCGAGGGCGTGCAGGAATTCGAGTGGATATTCGTTCCGCACGAGGAAATGTACGAGTGTGGACCCTGCGAGGAAGTGCCGTGGTATCAGCTTGTCGATGGCAACGAGTCATGCGCGGAGCCGGGCGAGTATGGTTTCAAGGGATTCACCGATCAGTTCTACCAGCTCTGGTATGACATGAACTGCTGGGATCCCGGATCCGGAACCGGTCCTCCGGAGCTTCCACCGATTCCTCCGCCGATACAGGGCGGCGAGATGAAGCCGTTTGCGATCCAGCTCGGCGAACGACCGACCACCGGCTTCTACGTCACCATCGACATGGTGTGCCTCGACGGCTGCGACGCATGGGTTGAGTATACGGAGTGGATTCCCGGCCCGTCCTGCGAGGTCGAGCAGGTTATCACAATGCCCTGGGTTGTCGGCGTGGCCGAGTTCCCGCCAATCGACTGCGAAATCAACTGGAACTTCAAGGGCAGCGAGGAGGTCTACGAGTGCGGCGACTGCCAGCCGGTTCCATACCAGAAAATCGCCGAAGGCGATGAGTCATGCGCAGAGCCGGGCGAGTATGGTTGGCAGTACCCGGAGCCGTACCTCAAGTTCTGGCATGACGTCAAATGCTATGATCCCGGTTCCGGCGATCCTCCGCCTCCACTCCCGCCCGATCCTGAACCTGTCGAGGGCGGCATCATCCACCATTTCGCTATCCAGCTCGATGAGCGACCCTCCACCGGCTACTACCTGACCGCCGAGGAGGTTTGCATCGACGGCTGCGATGTGTTCATCACCTACACGGAGCACATACCGGGTGATGACTGCAATGTGGAGTGGGTCGAGACCAAGCCGTGGGCCATCTTCGCCGTGGAGCTGCCGCCGGTTTACTGCCTCTGGACCTGGCACTTCGAGAAGCACGAGGAAGTGTATAACTGCGAGGATTGCTTCGACTTCGAGACCATCGCGGGCAGCAACTTCTGGGGTGGCCAGGAGCCCGGCGGATGGTTCTTCGACAACCCCGATGAGTACACTCGGTACTGGATGCAGTATCATCCCGACCTGCCGATGCCGCCGATTGCATTCGACCAGGGCTGGGGCGGTTACGCAGTCCATATCGGAGTCCGACCGACTACCCTCTTCGAGGTCGAGGTCTTCGAGATATGTGCCGCCGACGATCCGTTCGGCTGCGCGGTGAGATGGGTCGAGCGGATCCCCGGTGACTCCTGCGAGACCGAGCCGGAGGAAACCGCTCCCTGGACCTTGGTCACGTTCCCGCTCGTCGATCTGCCGTACTACGACGAGGGCTACGAAGAGGTCTACGAGTGCGGCTGATCCCGCTTCTACAGGATTATTTACAATACGCCCGCCTGTCCGAAACCAGGCGGGCTTTTTCTTTCGCCACAACCGCCCGATTCCCGGCGGCGGATCAGCAGGAGTTCGTACTCAATCGTCTTCCCGACCGCCTGCGGTGAGCATGTCGAACCGTAAGGGAGGGCGGAGACGCGTGGGCTTGAAAGCCCGTGCCACATCCCCTCTTGACAAATCGCCCTGGATGTGGTAATTATGAGCGTATGCTCAAAACTATCCCGGGGCCGATATGCCCAGACCGAGAAAGACAAGATACATAACCACCGAGCCCGCAACCAGATCGCTCTATCCGGGCGATAACGGCGCTCAGGTGCACGAGCCGGTAGAAATCGGCCGGGATGAGTACGAGGCCCTGAGATTGGTCGATTACGACGGCCTTTTCCACGATGCAGCCGGCGAGATGCTCGGAGTGAGCAGGCAGACAGTCGGACGGATTCTCTCGGGGGCAAGGCGGAAGCTTGTCGGCGCGTTCGTGGAAGGATACCCGGTCGAGATCGAGGGCGGAGATGCCGAGATGATGATTCATTACGTATGCCGCGACTGCGGAAACCAATGGCTTGGCTTTGAAGGCTCGCTACCTGCCAAACACTGCCCGGCATGCGGCGGAGTCAACATCGAGATCTCGCAACCGGCGGCAGGACCTGTCGGCGGACCGGGTCGGGGCGGACGAAGACGGAAATGGGCCATGGGCGGCGGCAGAGGGCAAGGTCGTGGCGGTGGTCGAGGCATGGGCGGCGGTCGTGGCGGCGGCAGGGGTCGAAGGCGCTGAATCAGAAACGAATCAGACATATCTCATAAGAAAGGGGATTGATATCATGCCAAGAGGAGACAGAACAGGCCCGATGGGCCAGGGTCCGATGACCGGACGTCGCGCGGGTTACTGCGCAGGCTACGGCGTGCCCGGCTTCGCCAATCCTGTTCCCGGCTACGGAATGGGAATGGGCTGGGGTCGCGGCTGGGGCGGCGGACGCGGCTGGGGTTGGCGCAACCGATTCTACGCCACCGGATTTCCGGGACGTGCGGCGGCCGCTTATCCGTACCCGTATCCGACTCTTTCTCCCTCCATGGGTCGCGAGCAGGAGCTCGAGATGCTCAAGGCCGAGTCTCAGAACCTCAAATCGGCAATGGACAACATCCAGTCGCGGATTGAGGAACTCGAAAAGGAAGGTTGATCGCAACTCGATCCAAGCGAAAGGATGAGCCAGCCTATGGGTAGACCTCGAAGAGGACAGAGAAGAGGACCCTTGGGAAGGGGAATTGGACGCGGGCGGGGTCCGCACGGGCGTTTCCTGCGTCAAGGACCCGGAATGCCTGAAGCAGATCCCGCCCCGCGCCCCGGCATGCCCGATTTCTCTCGCGCTTCTACCGCTGATGCGAGAATTGCCGAGAAGAAACGCGTTCAGGCCCGGATTGATCCCGAGAAATGCTCGGGATGCGGTCTGTGCCAGAAACTCTGCCGTTTCGACGCGATCGAGATGGTCGACGGCATAGCGCATGTCCTTCCGAATTGCACCGGCTGCGGCATGTGCGTCCGGGAATGCCCTGAAGAAGCGATTACTCTGGAAGAAGTTGGTGTAGAATAGACACAGGACTTGAAACATTGGAGGACAGCACATGCTTATCGCTGTAGCAACGGATGACGGGAAGCATATCGCGCAGCATTTCGGACGCTGCGGCTTTTTCTCCATCTGGCAGTGCAGGGAAGGCGAGCCACCGACCGACTTGGGCGTCAGGGTCAACACATTCACGATGCACGCGATGAACAACCCGGGCCAGATCCCCGGCATACCGCTCGCTCCCGCAGCGGGAGAGGTGCCGGGCGAGCCTCCGGTCGAGATCGCGCCTCTGGAATCGCCGGATGAGCTTGAGGCTCCGGGCGGTCGGGGTCGCGGGATG
>CAYLVL010000229.1:0-4887 GCA_964387135.1 uncultured Planctomycetota bacterium | reverse complement strand
CTTTTCGACAACAAGAAGGTCCTCGTGATGAGCGGCCTCGACCGCTGGGGAATCGCGGAGGTCATCGGTGAGTACACGCGCAGGTTCATCTTCGGCGACTTCATGTACGCGCTGAAGATCCCGATCGCATTGAGGTCGCTCAGGGCGGTATCATCGACCGCCCGCTGGCTCATGCCGATCATCACGAACATCCCGTTCGAGGCGATCTACCCTACCGGACATCGCCAGGACACGGTGAGGCCCATTTTCCAGAAGCCGTTCAGGTGGGCCGATGTCATCGTGGGCGACTATCACTACATCCGTCGCTACGCGCCCGCCGACCTCGAGGGCAAGATCGTCGTGACCAACACCGTGATGGAGTCCGACGAGGAAGACCTCGAGAGCCGGGGTGTCACGACACTCATCACGACCACTCCCGAAATGGACGGCCGCAGCTTCGGAGCCAATGTTCTGGAGGCGATCTTCGTCGCGCACATCGAGGCCGAGGGCGAAAGGTTCGAGAATCTGACCGAGTCGCAGCTTCACGACCGCTACCTCAACATGATTCTGCAATCGCACATCGAGCCGAGGTTGATCGACCTGGCTCCGGAGCCAAAGGAGGATGTCCCCAAGTACGCGTTCGTCGTCCACCCGATAAGCTACGAGCAGTACTTCCTCTCACCCCTGTTCCGACCGTTCAAGGCGCTTCCCAAGGCGCTGGTGGAGGAGTCGGCGGCGCAGGTCGCGCCGTTGTTTCTCTGCAAGTCGACGGGCATCAGGACGCCGGAGGGGAAGGAGGCGGTGGGGTATGTGTACGGGATTCCGGCCACGCCCAGGATGATGATGAAGCTGCCGCCGGAGCATTTCTACAAGGGCATGATCCGGATCGCGCGTATGGCGAAGGATAAGGGGGCGACGGTGATGGGTCTGGGCGCGTTCACCAGCGTGATCGGCGACGCGGGCCTGACCGTATCGAAATCCAGCCCGATCGCCGTCACGACCGGCAACTCCTACACGGTCTGGGCGACGCTCGAAATCGTCCGGGAGGGAGCGCGCAAGCTTGGGATCGACATTCCCACGTCGCGCGCGATGGTGATCGGCGCGACCGGCTCGATCGGCAAGGCGCTCACGCGAATGATCGCCGAGGAGGTGCCCGAACTCGTCCTTATCGCGCCCAAGCCCGAAAGACTCATGGAGCTTGCGCGGCAGCTCGAAAGCCAGGCTGTGAAAGACGGTCGCGAGATCAAGGTGGAGGTCGGGACAAGAACCGATGAGTTCCTGTCATCGGCGGATATCATCGTCGCCGCCACGAGCGCGCGAGGCGGGATAATCGACGTGATGAAGCTGAAGCCCGGCGCGCTCGTCTGCGATGTCGCGATGCCGCCGGATGTGAGCGCGGAAGAGGCGGGTAAGCGCGACGATGTGCTCGTCATCTCATCGGGTGAGATCCTCGTGCCCGGCGATGTTCACTGGGGATGGGATTTCGGGCTGCCGAAAAACGTGGCGTTCGCTTGCCTGTCGGAGACGATCCTTCTCGCGCTGGAGGGTCGCAACGAGAGCTTCACGGTCGGTCGCGAGATCGATCCGGAGAAGGTCCGGGAGATCGGCGAGATCGGGAAGAAGCACGGCTTCAAGCTCGCGCCGATAATGGCATTCGGAAAAGAAGTAGGCGACGAGGAAATCGCGGAGATAAGGGAAAAATCCAAACGGAAACCCACGTCCCGAGCATAATTCCGTCTAAAAGAACATCTTGAGGAATTTCAGGATTCCCTGACTCCAGGGAACCCGATGAGTTATCCCGGTGCTCTTCTCAAACTTGTCGTAGTTATCGAGATACCACTCATAGTTGCGAATCAAGGCCTCTTTATTCGAGTATCTCGGTTCAAATCCGAGAACCCTCTCGGCCTTCTCGATTGAAACGTACGATTCTTTGGCGGCGGTACCGTAGATCCATTCGTAAAGCGGCGACACGCCAAATCTCTCCAATACCCTCAACAAGAAAATAGCCGGACCGGCCGGGAAGGATATGATCCTCTTGCCAAAACCGGCCCGATCCAGGACCGCTTGAAAATCCTCCTTCATGCTCCCGAATTCTTTCGCCCCGATATTGAAGACATCGTTCACTTTCTCCTTATCACCGGTCACACAAAGCCACACCGCTTCGCACAGGTCCTCCACATCAAGGAACTGATAGCGACTGTTGCCGCTCGACAACAGGGGAAAATTCTTCCCATCCTTAGCCCATTCATAAAACATGGCGAAGACGCCGAGTCGTTCCGGCCCAACGAATGATTTGGGCCTGAGGACACAAATGCACATCCCCGCCGCACGATACTTCTCGGTCACCTTCTCAGCCAGAACCTTGGCTTCCCCGTACGGACCGACGCCGATCATTGTGTCTGTCTCCAGCAGGGGATGATGATCGGGTACCCCGTACACCGCTGTCGACGAGGTGAAGACCACTCTGTCCACCTCGTTAATCCGGGCGGCTTCAAGCACGTTCCTTGCACCATCGACATCCGTGGAGAAAATATCCTCCCTGCTGTAAAGGGGGAGAGCGGCGGCGCAATGAACGACGATATCGCATCCCCTCATTGATTCAATAACCAACGCTCTGTCCCGCACATCTCCCCTGACGGTTTCAATCTCGTCTTTCTCCGGGTAGTTGAACTCGGCTATGTCATACGAAACAACCGAAGCTCCCTTGCGCAGAAGGTACCGGATCAAGTTAATGCCCAGGACCCCCGCTCCTCCCGTAACAAAGAACCGCATTCTTCTTCATCTCCCTTGTTTGCCCACCTCAGAACCTTGCGCCTTTCAGGGCGTTGCGGGCCACGTCGCTCGCGAGCTTCGGGATCTTCGGCATCATCGCGTGCAGCAGGTTCCTGAGCTTGTCGTTGTTCTCGGTGAAGACCTTGATGACTTCCTCGTGGGTGACCGGCTTGATGCTCGGGTCGCCCTCCAGGCCGACATCGTAGTCGGTGATCAGGGCGATCATCGCGTAGCTCATCCCCAGCTCGCGCGCGAGGTAGCACTCGGGGTACTGGGTCATGTTGATGACTTCCCAGCCCATCTGGGTGAACCATCGGCTCTCCGACCTCGTTGAGAATCGCGGCCCCTGGATGACGACGACGGTGCCGGTCTCGTGGACGACAATGCCGAGCTCTTTCGCGGTGTCGACGGCGATCTCCCGGAGCACGGGGCAGTAGGGATCGGCCATCGCGAGATGGGTCGTGACCGGACCGTCGTAGAATGTGTCCTTGCGACCGGTCGTGCGATCGACGAACTGGTCGCAGACGACGAAATCACCCGGAGCGACATCGGGCTGGAGGCTTCCGGACGCGCACGGTCCGAGAAGATTCTCCACACCAAGCGCCTTCATAGCCCAGACGTTCGCGCGATAGTTGATCGCATGCGGGGGCCAGCGATGATCCTTTCCGTGACGCGGAAGAAACGCGACCCTGCGCCCTTCGATGGTGCCGACGGTCACCTTTTCGGACGGCATGCCGTAGGGAGTCTCCACCCAGAACTCGTCGGCCTTGTCCAATAGCGAGTAGAACCCTGAACCTCCAAAAACGCCGATCTCGGCCGTGGCTTTCGGTGGCGGGAAAGACATAACGGCTCCTCCTTGGCATGATAAGTGAGACAGCGGGCAGTGTAACGGTCATGCGGAGGAGGTGTCAATATGGGGCCCATGCACGGGAGCTATCCGGTCTTTCGCTCTTCCTCTTTTTCTTCCTCAACCGACTCAGTCATCTGCATCATTGCGGCCCTGGCCCTTTGAATCGCGGCAATATGCAGCTTCTGACCGATCCAGGCTCCCAACGAAAGACATCCGATCACGATGAAAGTTGCGAAAAGCGGGATGCCGAGGTTGAACGTGAAAAGGGCGACAGCAATGGAGACCATACCGAGCACGAGCGGGAAAAGCGGGCTGTCGATCATGCTTTTCCGCCCGATGGGACGAAAAAAGGTGCCGCAGTGGGGGCAGTACACGCTTCCCTCTCTCACGGGCTTTCCGCACTTGATGCACTTGATCACGTTGCCCCTGATCTGTGCTCCGCAATGGGGACAGAAATCACCGGTGGGATGCAAATCGCCTGCGCAGTGAGGGCAGATCCCCTCCCCCGCTGCGCGTGCCCCAACCATCTCCAGAAGCTCCTCGATTTTCTTCTCTGAGAGTCCCGAACCTTCCGGAGAAACATCGGTTGCGGCGAGCGCGAGCACACGCGCCGCCTCGGGATCGGCCTCAAGCTTCTCAACCAGCATTGCCCGCTCGGCGGGCGCAAGCTCGGGATCAAGAAGACGGGCGATCTCCTCGTCGGTCATTCGATCAGCCTTCTCTGCGAAATCCTTGCTCACGGTGTCTCATACCCTCCTCCTCCGTGGCGGAAGATTTTTCCGACACCCATTATATTAACGCAGCCGAACGCTAAAAGCTGACAGGTTGCTCTCAACATTTTCTTAAGCTCCCGCGACCCCCCGACCGCCCTCAAGGAGATCCTTCATTCTTCTGCGCATGCGACTCAGGCGCTTCTGCGCCGTCTCGGGCGGGACTCCCAGTATCATGGCCATTTCCCTGACCCTGAGATCCTCGTAGTCCATCCAGAAAATCACCTGATCCTCGGGCTTGAGCCGCCTCGAAGCCGTCTCCAGCATTACCCTCAGCTCGATTCCATCGGTCTCCTGTTGCGCAGCCAGATCGTCCCACTTGCCCCTGCCCCAGTCCTTCTCCATCCGCCTGGTCACGCCGTGCCCCCGGATGTAGTCAAGCACTGTTCGCGACACCACCACCTTCACCCAGCCGTAGAAAGGCTCCTTCCCCTTGATCTCCAGTTCCCTCAATGTCCTGCAATCGTGCTCCAGCAGCTTCATTACCACTGTCGAAGCGATATCATCGGTCTCGTC
>CAYLVL010000228.1:0-4901 GCA_964387135.1 uncultured Planctomycetota bacterium | reverse complement strand
GGTCACCTCTTCTTGTTGGCGGCGATTACGGGCTTGCTGGCTGGATGGGCGCACGATGACCGTCGCAGAAATGACAGCGACAGGGCCTTGTTGGAGCCTGATAGACCCGCAAACTGGTTCCTGGTTTTCCTTGCGTATGCCGTCTACTTCCTTGTGATCCATTTTTATCCCTCCGGCGACATCCTGAGGGCACCGAGCTACAATCTTGAGACCGCAGGCTACGGTCTAATGCTCCCTCTCCAAGTCCTCTTCGCAATCTTCATGGCGCTTGGAGTCGATATCGCGGCCTTCCCGATGCTTGAAAAGATGACTGCTCTCCAAAGGCGCATGTACGCGTGGATAGGGCTTGCAGCCTTCCTCACGGCTATTGGAATCTGTCTGCTAACCAATCAGCCGGTCTCGGACAAGTCCCGGAACACTCTCGCGCATGAATACGCCGTGAACGCCCTGAACTCCTGTCCCCATGGCGCTCCGCTGGTTGTCGCGGGTGATGAGATCTACGCATTCATGTACATCCGTTATGTCCACCCCGATCCGGCCACCGGGATGAATGGCTATCGACGCGATGTCCATCTCACCGCATGGGGCGGCGAGTTGGAGTCCTTCGAGGAGCTCGAGGATATCGGAAGCGCGATGGCGAACGCGGTGGTGAGGGTATCCGGGCAGTATCCGGGAAGTGAGGTTGACACGACGTTTTTCCACTCCAGGTTCCTTGAGGAGCCCGGGCTCGAAAATTTCACGCTGGCAAGGCGCGGCGTTGTTTTCGCGTTCGTACCTGCGGGCGGCGCCGATGGATTCGTGCCCGCTCCCGAAGCTCTCGCGGAGCAGAGCGGAATAGGGCTGTACGCGCCACGACTGCCCATGACTTACCTTTGGGATTTCTGGGAGGGATACGGTCCTGTCCGGGAGCCATGCGATGATGAGCCGTGGATGTGGCCTCCCGAAGCCGACATCCAGTGGCGGATCGGCGAGATGCTTCTCTTCTACGGCACCGCCGCGCTTATCGAGGCGCGTTACGACGACGCGGTCTGCTATTTTGAGCGAATGGTGCAGGTCGAGCCGTGCAGTCGCGAAGCGCGGCTCTACCTCGAGCACGCGCGCCGGTCCTCTGAGGAACCGCTCGGGGAATTCGCGCAGGACAACGATCAGGGCTCGCAGTAGATGAAGCCCATTTTCTCCAGCTCTCTGAGGAGCTTGCCCTTGGGATTCTTGGGGACCCGGAACTGCCACCATCCGATTTCAAACTGGGGCGGTCCCCATTTGTCGGGCTGCTGGGGATCCCATGTGGCCTCGATGAATTCGCTGTCGACGTTCCTTATGGCGTCCTCGACAACTCTCCTGCCCTCCATGGACAGAGACTCGCTGATCTCCTCGATGAAATCCCGCACCGCGAGATCGCGATTGTATGAGTCCATCGACCAGCCGTATCCCTGGCGCACCGATATGACGAACCGACGCCACTCGTCGAGCAGTTCGCCAAGAGTGGTTGTACGATTCGCCCTTGCGGAGATTCTCAGAAGGGCGTCATCAACCCGTTGACGGTCGGTAAGTGAAAGGTTCCTCTCGACACTCATCCGAGGCCTCCTCTGATCGGATGAAGCACCTCAAAGACCAATATATCACATGTCTGGTTGAGAGGGGAAAGGAAAAATCGCATGAGGCGATCAACGAAGAAACAACGCCGGCTCAAGCCTTCCGATTCCTGAGATGATTGCAGGCCTTTCGAGCCTCGTCCAGCTTGCGGAGATCGTCTTTAATCTGCTCTGTCAGTCCCAGGTCGCGGTTAATCTCGGCCACTCTCGAGAAGTGCTCGAGCGCGTCGCACGGTCGGCCCATTTTCATAAGGAGAGTCCCGAGATTCTCCCTGACCACCCGCTCGTTCGCCACATCATGGATGCGAACCAGGATGCGCAGCGACCTGCTGAGATTCTCAAGCGACTTCTCGTACTGCCCTCGCGAGTAGTCCATCTCGCCGATCGCTCCGAGGAATTCCCCCTCGGCGCCCCGATCGCCGATCTCCCTGGCTATCTCAAGTGCCTTCTCCAGATGCTCGAGTGCTTTCTCATGGTCTCCAAGAGCCTCGTATGCCTGTCCGATCGCGCCACGAAAGGAGCATTCAGCCCGGCGATTACGAAAGGCAATGCACTCATCAAGGGCCTCATTCAGCCACCCGAGCGCCTGCTCGTTCTTTCCGAGACGCCTGTAGACCTGTCCGATCGCGCCGCGCCTGACACACGCTCCGAGCCTGTCGCCGACTTCCTCGGCTATTTCAAGTGACTGCTTCAGTGAATCCAGGGCTTTGTCGAACTCGTCCTCGAACAGATAAATCTGTCCGATCATCCCGAGGCAAATACCTTCCGACTGCCGATCCTTGAGCTCCCCGGCAATCTCCAGCGCACTGTTCTGGTATTCAAGCGCCCTCTGGTAGTTTCCGCGACGGAGATGAACCCGCCCCATCGCGCCCAGCATGGCCCCTTCGGTTCTGCGATCGCCGATATCCCTGGCTATCTCTTCCGCCTGCTCCAGGCATCGCAGGGCCTCCTCATGGTTGTCGCGGATGAAATGAAGCCTGCCCATATTGCCCAGCGCCGCGCATATGGCGGCGGGATCATCGATCTCGTACGCGATTTCCAGGGCCTGCTCGAACCACACAAGCGCAGTATCGTAGTCGCCGAGATGAAGATGTATCTCGCCGATTGATGTCAGGCATGCGGATTCGCCGTCCCGCATTCCCAAATCGGCGTATGTCTCGTTCGCCTCGATCAGACGCTCAAGCGCCTCGTCGTATTCCCGGCGAACGAAATGCAGCCGTCCCATCTGCTTCAGCGTGTCGGCCTCAGCCTCCCTGTCGTCCATCTCCCGCGCGTTCTCAAGGTCGCGCTTAAGTGTCTCAAGCTCGACTGACCGGTTCTCCATACGGGATCCGCACCTCCGGTGATGTACCCTCGTTTCAAGAGGCGAAAAACCGTCTGAGCCCTAACCGGCGCTCAGCGCTGCTTCCGCAGCAGCATACATTTCATCCCGCCATTCCTCATAGGCGGGTATCGTGTCGATTATCCGCCGATCCAGTTCGCTCTCATCGACCAGAATCCGGGAGTCGTACTCCGCGTCGAGGTACATCCTCAGCTCCAGCCACCACCTGTCGGCGGTCTCCGGGTCGGACTGATACTCCGCGATTCTCGCAAGGTTGTAGTAGTACTGGAACGGCGTGCCGAGCCCGTCCGCATAGCGAGTCGCATTGATGACGTACCTGGGAAGCCCCGACCAGCGGGACCCGTCCGAACTTTCTTCCTCGACCAGACTCTCCGCAAGCTGCTCAAGGGACGGCACAAGGTCCGAGTACTCATCGGCGAAGTTCAGGTTGGCGAGAATGAACCTCATTCCGTTCCAGATGTAATAGTCCAGCCAGCTCGGAAGGAAGTCGCCGTCAGGACTGGGAGAATACTTCGCCGCTCTGACAGCCGTAAGACCGTCGCTCTCGACCTCGCTGAAATCGGTGTCGTATCCCCACGATCGGAATCCCTCGATGAAACCCTCGGCCCTCGGCACGAGGATGACGTAATAACTTGTAGGCTGGAACTCGAAGCCCTCAATGTCCAGAATGCAGTCCAGAAGCCCCTCCCCGGTGACATCCTTCCACTCCCATCGGGGAATACTGCATTGGACAAGGTCCTCTCTCCAATATGAAAGAGCCGGATCGGTCGCGTCGAAGACCGCATCGGAGAAATCGAGCTCGTCCGATTCGCATGCAAGCTCCGGCGGTGGCGGGATCGTCCACAGGCTGAGCCTCTCTCGCAGTTGGGGAGGCGTGAGCGAGATCTCATCGATGACTGTGAAATCCTCGCCGGACCTCATGATAAGGACCAGGTAATAGCCTGCCGTCGAGTAGGAATCGGCCAGATCGTACGCGAGATTATCCGGGACATTGGTCTGGAACGTGACCAGGTACGCGAAAACCGCGACATTTCCAGAAGCCGGATGCAGAACCCTCACCGCCCTGACGAAATAACGACCGTCGTCATAAGGCTGCACTATGCGGGCCTGGAGGTAGCGGATCGCGTCGAGCGCCTCGTCGGAACTCAGCGTTATTTCGGTGTCGTAGCCTATCGGACCCTGCGCCTGAGCATCAGCAGCCACGGCCGAAACCGTAATGACAGCAAATACTGGCACCGCATACACAACCAGCCTGCCGAGGCGTCGGCGTAACAGCCTTATCGACTCACATACGCGCATTCATCCTCCCCTTTGCCTGCCACGCCTGATGCTATCATGTGTGGCCCTCAGGGTCAAAGCTCACCAGGCCAGCCTTCTTGTTGGACCGCCGGCCGGCTGCCCCTCGTTGCCCGTCCGTACCGATGCGAGTATGATCTTTGCCTGCGATGTCGAGCATGAAGGAAATCCTCGACCGTTACCCCGAGCTCAAGCGCCCCGGTCCGCGATACTGGCTCATCCCCGCGATCATCGTCGTCATCTCGGTCCTCGCGTGGTCGGCGCACGATACCGAGATCGCCGAAGTGGATCGCGACGAAGAAGGCCGGATCGAAATCAACACGCCCAATTATCGTTGGGACGCGGCGCTGAACATCCTGATCGGCGTGAAGAAGCCGGTCAGGCATGAAGTGGACGGAGAGATGGTCCCGGTTACGCGCATGGTTGACGGGGAAGAGGTGGTGGTAGAGCGACGTCAGGGAGGCTTGATTCGACCGGATTTCTCCGCGCACACGATGAATATTCTGATTCCCACGATGCTCGAGACTATCGAGATCGCGCTTCTCGGCACGCTCTTCGCGGTGGCGTTCGCCTTCCCGCTGTCATTCCTCGCGGCGAGGAACATCGTCGGCGCGAATCCCGCCGGGATGACCGTCTACGGCGTCGTGCGTTTCCTGTTCAACTTTCTCTCC
>CAYLVL010000227.1:0-4916 GCA_964387135.1 uncultured Planctomycetota bacterium | reverse complement strand
TCTACTGGGCCGCTTGGTCGGACAAGTTCGGGGCATTCGAGCCATGTCGCGTCCTAGGCGCAGTGGGCTTCGCGAATCCATAGTAACCAGCGCGTGCCGGTGACAAGATTAATCCCACATCGCAGATTTGGGCCTGCCGGTCCCCCCTAATACAACACGACACACACAATCTCGATTGCGTGTGCCGTACGGGTTTGGTCGTCACGATCCTGGATTCTTACTTATAATTATTCGGCAGGAAACGTGCGATCCGTTTATCGTCAATCCCCGAAGGGCCGTTTCTCAACTCCGGCAGTACAGGTCCTGTATCAGCGTCTCGAACAGGCAGTCCATCTTCTCAGCCGGGCTGCTCTTGAAATTGGCGGTGAGGTCGTAGTAGTCGGAAAGCTTGTGGCTTCTGCGACACTGCGCGACGCCGGCGAACACCGGGAGTCCGAAGATTACTGCCGCCAGGGTTGCTATCAGTAAGTTGTTTGCTGTCAGTGCGATCATGTCCTAATCCTCCGGTTCCATCGCTGTTATGTACCCTACATCTACTTCTTAAGACACATCGTGTGCCAACAAACCTCCTTAGATGCGAAAACGGCGGAATTCTTGGCCTCAGGCCCCATTTCAAGCGGGGAAACGCCTTTCTTACCGATTGACAGCGGCACAGGAATCCGGGGCTAAAACGCGAAAAGCTCTCGAAATGAGAGCATGATCGGCTACTTCCGGCGGATTATCAGATTCGACTGGTGCACGTTGCGATATTCCTGATGCTGAATCCGCTCAGGCTGCAACAGGGGGATTGTCCCGGATGTCACTTCTCCGCCTTGGGCAGACGGTGCGGGGTGATGGTTCTCAGGTAGCCGCCGCATTTCGGGCAGATCGTCTTGTCCACAAGCTCCATCAGGCAGTTGTCGCACAGCATCGTCTTGCAGCTCATGCAGATCGATCCCTCGTATAGCGGCTCGTAGAGATGTCCCTCGCTCCCGGAGTACACGCAGGCGCCCTGCTCCTCGAGCACGTCCCCGATGGAGACATCCATGCACTCGATAATTGCCCCGCACTTGTCGCAGATCGGGGTTTTAACACCCGAGCTGACGCGCTTGCGCTGCGGCTCCTTCTTCTTTTCCTTACCTTTGTCCTTGGTTCTCTTGAACCAACCCATCGCGGCACCTCCTCTTCCGCCATGGAACGGGCCAGCCTTTCTTGGAATTATATCATGAGAAGATACGAATCGCTCCGGATATTATTCCGAAAATCATGTTCATGCAGGTTGCCGGGGCCATTGACGGGCTCGGCTGTGCAATTGAGATTCCTAGAAGTGTTTCGTGTAAATCCTGTCCATGATGTTGAGCCTGCGCCTGGCGTACTTGTCATCCTTCGGAGTCCTTTTGAGCATCCGTTCGAGCACCGGACGGGTGTAGCGGATCTCACGTATGGCCGATGGAGTGCCGATCTCGCTCAACGCAAGGAGGGTATAGTAGAACGGGAACCGTCTCCATCGACCCTTCCCATCCCGGTGCTCCTCAAGAGCTCGCATGCCGTCGGCCAGCCTGCTTTTCTGCCTGTCGAGACCGCCGACAGCGAGATGTCTCCAGTAGGAAACCGAGCACATCCCGCAGCAGTACATCCCCTTTGCTCCACCCTCCCTCAACCTCTCCAGCATCCCTTTTGTGGCGAACTCAAGCGCGTCCTGAACACTGCGGTTCTTCACGTCCAGCAGGATCAACGCCCGGCACGCTTCCTCGCCCAGGATGTGGGCCTTCGATGCCCTTGTGTTCAGCTTCAGACCGGTAAAAAGGCGTACTTCACCATCGAAATCCCGATCGGTCGGCGCGGGCATCCCGGCGTATGATCGCTGAAGCCCCTGCCGTCCTGCTATCCACTTCGCGACTTCCCCGGCGTCCTTCGCGGGAATGTGCCTTCCGTAGAAAAATGCCTCATTGAGATTATCGACAGTTTCAGCCAGACTGTCGGGTTTGAGCAGATCCATTTTCTATCCCCCTGGATGGGTAAAATGCGTTTAGCGGTGAAAATGGTAGGACGGCTGCAATCTCCTGTCAAATAGGAAGAAAGCGGGGACAGCAGCATTTGGACTTCGGACACAGCGGTGAGGCGTGGATTCCTGGCTACTTGTAGCCGTAGAACGTGTCTCCCGGCAACGGCTCGAACCAGCTCGCCATGTCGAACTTGCGCCCGCCGTCGTAATAGCTGATCCCCTCTGTATCCGGCCCTTTGAACATCAGGATGACCAACTCCACAAGCGCCCAGCCGATCGTGCCCATAAGGAGCGCGAGGATCAGAAAAGCCGGGATCGCCAGAACGTAGTTCATTTTCCTTTTTCCCCAATGAGACTCGCTTGAGAGCCCCGTTTGAGCCATCCACAAGAAACTTATCACGGGCCGGGCGTTCCGGCAAGACATGGACGAAAGTCGCCGTCAGCCGGATTCTTCGCTCACAGGATTGAGACTCCCGGGAAACCCTGCAGGTTGCTATGATTCCCGGAATCTTCGCCAACTTCATCGTAGGATTGATCCTTATGTCGGATTCTGCGAACAGAAGGCAGTCGCGATCGCCCGCGAGCGACCTGAGTACGGAGACATCGAAGACTACATCAAGGCCGCGCCCAATGTATTCTCACGTTCTTCATGGGCAGGATTGTCGATCCGCGACAGAACTAGCTGCTCCCCTTGATTCTCTGCCCGTTCAACCGGTATAGTGTCAGGGATTCTCAAGGTCCTGAGATTGGTTGGAAGAAGGAACCAGGGGTGACACCATGCGCCTGTGGTGGTTTCGTGCGGCCTCAACCGCCCTGTTGCTGCTGACAATCTCAGGATGCTCAGGATCGGCTTCCCCGACCTCCCCGGATCACTCTCAATCGGTTGATTCGCTGACTCCTGCCCGGAGCATGGCGGCAGGCAACACCTTCCTCTGGGGCGTATGGGACGTCGGCTTCGATTCCATCGGCGACGCGATCGAGATCATCCCCGACCGCAATGCCGCGTTCACCTGCAACGTAACCCACTTCGTCGAGGGCCCCCCGCTGGAGATGTACGCGAAGCTGATCGACTGGTACGTCGAGGAGGATTCAGTCTATGTCAGCCTCGATATCAGCCTGACGAATCCGTTCGATAAGGACAACTACTACGGATTCGATGTGATCGGCGTCTTCATGGGCGACGGCTCCGCTGTCTTTCCGGGCATCGGTGCTTTCCCCATCCCCGGACCCGGCGATCAGCGGCTTCTCAATCCTGATGGTTACACGCGATGGTTCAACTACCCCGAATTCTCGGGCGCAGGATCGATCTGGGAGCTGTTCGGCTATGACGCGTTCGATGCGGGGCCGCAGGAGTACACGCCCAGCGCCGTTTTGTGTCCCTACAAGTATTACGCGGACTACATCGATCCTACCGGGAACGCGTTTGACTATCTGATCGAATACGCTGAGCTTAGAGGCTCCTATGCTCCCGGGTTCACCAACACGCGCCGCTACGAAATCGTCTTCCCGCCCGGCAAGGGTTTGAAATTCAAGCTCGCTGTTGTCGCTCACTGGATGGCGAACGTCCATCAGCCCGATCCACCCGAAAATCTCTTTGACTTCCCTCCTGGAGCAAATGCCGACGAAGCGCTGCTGGCGATGTTCGAGGACGAGAGTACCGTCTACTACATCGACGAAGACGATAACGGCGGCAGTGTACGGCTGAAAATCAGTCCCTGGGACTGGTCGGCGTCCCTGACCAGCACTGTTATCGATGAGTACGAGATCCGCTGCTACTCCGATGCCTGGCCCGGCGCCTACTTCGTCGACATGGAGCCCATCTACACCGCCTTCAAGTATCACACCTTCATGACCGCCATCCCCGTGACCGATGTGACCACCCTCGATCCCATTCCGGTCTGGGTCGAAGTGCTCTATCCCGATCTCGATTACTCCAACAACTTCGGCGTCCCCAACAACGCGACCGGCAACCTCGCGAGCTACTTCTACACTGAAGTCGAAGTGCACGACTACAAGCCGATCTGGATAAACGTCATCCGGCCGAACGGCGGGGAGGAATGGGAGGTCGGCAAGGACTACGAGATCAGGTGGGAGACCGAAAACCTCGACGGGAATGTGTTCATCATGTTCTCGCTCGACGATTTCGTGACCGACATCCATCCGATCGCGGTCAATGAGCCGAACGACGGGGGCTTCCTGTGGGAGGACATCCCGGATTACCCGTCGGAGACGGTCAAGGTGCGGGTCAGCGCGATGATGGACTCCAGCCTGAACGACCGGTCGGACGGCTATTTCACCATCTACGACTCCACCGAGCCGTTCATAAGGATCATCAAGCCGAACGGGGGCGAGCTCTGGAAGTCGGGCACTGCGAGGGAGATCAAGTGGGTCTCGAAGAACGTTCCCGGCAACCTTTTCATTGAATACTCCAAGGACGGTTTCGTATCGGATGTCCATGTCGTCGCCATCGACATCCCCAACACCGGTACATGGCTCTGGGAGGACATCCCGTACGATCTGTCGGAAACCGTGAGAGTCCGCATCAGCTCCATGCTAGATCCGTCGATCTTCGACATCTCCGACGAGGACTTCATCATAGATAATCCCCCGATAGAAGTGCTCATCCCCGATGGGGGCGAGGAATGGAAGGCCGGGACGGATCAGGAAATCCGGTGGGAGACCCTCGACTTCACCGGCACGCTCAGAATCGAGTACTCGAAAGACTACTTTGTGTCCGATATCAACACGATCGCCGAGGAGGTCGAGGACACCGGCTCCCTTCTCTGGGAGAGTGTCCCGAATGATCCGTCCGACACTGTGCGAGTCAGGATAAGCTCGACGGACGACCCGAACGTACGGGACATCTCCGATGGCAACTTCAGCATCGAGGAATCGGGCTGGGGACTGAGTTTCGGCGGGGTAAGCAACGAGA
>CAYLVL010000226.1:0-4964 GCA_964387135.1 uncultured Planctomycetota bacterium | reverse complement strand
CTGGCTCCGGATACCATGCGCGCCGCCGGCGTGGTCGTTGACTGGGAGGCCGAGGTTGAGATATTCGAGGCATACAAGGATCTTCCGAAGAAGCTCCAGACCAGCATCGACTATGCCCTGATCGAGAAAGCCGATCGGGTGGCCACCATACCGGTCGATATGGGCTGGAACGATCTGGGAGGCTTTGCTGCCCTGGCGGATCTGATCGAGCCTGACGACGAGGGGAACCGCGTGGCGCCCCGCCCCGACGGAGAGGAGGCTCGGGTACTCCTTCCCGGCTCGAAGAACACGAGCGTGTTTCCGGGAAGAAGGACGGTTGTATGCCTTGACTGCGAGGGTATCATAATCGTGGATACTCCCGACGCTCTGCTTGTGCTGCCACGGGGAAGCTCCGGACGCGTGCGTGATGTGGTAGCGCAGATCATGCAGCGCGGATGGATAGATCTTCTTTAATCCGTATTAGGGCGCATCCGCGGTTAATTGACTCCGGAAACTGCCGAAATCTCTATTGATGCGCGCGAAGCACATCACCGGCCTGCGTACGACCAGACAGTGGCTTCTGTCACTGGTACTCCTCGCCTGCCTGCTCTCGTGGTTCAACCTTACCTGCAACGGCGATGACGGCCCGAGCATTCCTGGACCGGAACCGTTTGACCCGCTTCGCCCGACAATTGAGAGCATCACCGCCCAGCGTGACGGCGAAGTCATAGACGACGGCATCGTCTTCAGCGGCGAGGACATCTCGCTCACCGTACAGGCCACCAGTCACGCGTTCCCTCAGAGCTGCGGATTGCAGGAGGGGGAGACGGTACAGGACAACCTGCTCTACACCTTTCAGTCGCTGCCTCCGGAGAATGTCCTCCCCCCGGGAGTGCTGAGCCAGTCCGCTCCTCCCGACAATCGCGCAATCTGGCGTGTTCCGATCCTCGACGACTACGATCGCGGCGAGGGAATTCTGTACAGGCTTATGGTCACCGTGTTTGATGAGTGTCTGGGCAGGCAGGCAAGCGGCAGCATCACGCTTCGCGCGTTCGCGAACCAGGGACCGCCGATCATCGCGGATTTCTCAGTCATGAGCGGTATCGGGACCACGTCACCTGTGACGGAAGAGCTGGATCAGAACGGTTACTACGAGGTCGAGCGCGGCGACACCTGCCGCATCACCGTTACTGCCCGGAGCCGCACCAGCTCCGAGGTATGCGCGAACAGGGGTGTTTCCACGGGCGACGAGATTGCCTACGCATGGCAGAGCTCATTCAGCGTCATCAACCTGTCTTTCGATCAGGACCCCACCCGCGCCTACAGGGCGGACTTCGATATCCCGGTGACAGTCGGCATAGGGGACACGTTCATGGTGTCGTGCGATGTCCTCGACCGCTGCACCGGAACCGAGACGAGAGTGGACTTCCGCTTCTATGTTGTCGCTCCACCTCGAATTACAAGCCTTGGCGGTACCGCAAACGGCATCAGCCTCACATTCGACCCGTATTTCGATAACTACGAGGTGCTTCCCGCCGATAAGGTTGTGCTCACCGCTACGGCGCTGGTGGGGGACGAGTTTCTTTGCGATCTCAAGGGCATCAGTCCCGAGCTCGAATGGACCTGGGAGGAGCTGACCGGCTCGACTCCCGCGATCGCTCCGTGGTATGACCCCTTGCCCGTCCCGTATGACACGAGCACGATCGAGTTCGTGGTGCCGGCAGCATTGAACGGTACCGAGTATTCGTTCCGATGCTCGATCGCTGATCGCTGCAACGGTCTCACCGACACCGAAACCGCCGATTTTCTGGTCATCGTTCCGCCCGATGCGGAGATCGCGCATGTCATGGCGGGCACGGCCTTCGTGACGCCGTCCCAGGAAACCGGTCGATATCGGATAGGTGCGGGCGACCTGGTGACCATCCGCGTCACGGCGGCCGCGAAGTCCTCTGCCGGCTTCTGTGAAGCGAGGGGCATAAGCAGGACTCCGCCGGTGCAGTACTACTGGGTCAATCCGTGGGAAGACGTTATCTACTTCAACTACCAGGAGCTCCCCGATGAGGAGTATTGCGATCTTGTGGTGCTGGTGCCCACCTACGTGCATGCGATGGAAATCGATCTGACGTGCAGGGTGAAGGATATCTGCAATGAGCTTGTGACCGAGGTAGTGGTTCCCATTGAAGTGATCAACTAAGAGGGATTAGACCGGCCTTCCGGGGATCGCGATGCGCAGCCGCGGGGTGTCAACTCAGCCTGCGCAATTGGCGATACTACTTTGGAGGTTGTAAGCACTCGGTTACATCGGGCGTGCCATGCATTTGCCCGGGCTATTTTATAAGGATGAAAAAAGGACGATCGGCATGGGCAATTCAGCCAACAGTTCACCTCCTGCAACCGGCTCGCAGGAAAAGGGCCTGGGGATCGGGGAGATAGCATTCCGAAGAGCCTTCTCAGGCGACAAGTGCATGCTGTCGCTCGCCGGGGAGCTCAGGCACGGCAATTCGGAGGAATTGTTCAGCGAGACGGTGCGGCTGTACGAATCCGGCGTGACCGACCTCATCCTGGATTTCAGGACCCTCGATTTCTGCGACACCGCCGGCCTTCAGAGCCTTGTTAGGATATACAAATATGTGCAGGACAATTCCAAGCTCAGCTTCGTTATTCTCGTTCATGAGGGAGAGCTCGACACCATTCTCAGGACGTGCCGATTCGACAAGTTCATGCACATTACCCATGACGATAGCATCGCCGCGGGCGACTGGCAGCAGCGCTGAACGTAATCCAATCTCCCTTGATTGAATCGATACTAATGGTGCCGCGGGATATGCCCTCGCGGTGTTCCGTCTTATCCGGACCCGGCTGACGCATGGACGAGGAAAAAACAGAACAACCGACCCCGCGCAGCCGTCAGCGCGCAAGGGAGCGCGGTCAGGTTCCCAAGAGTCGGGAGCTAACGGGTGTCTTCGTGCTTCTGGCAGGATTCCTGACGCTTTTCCTGATAATCGGCTGGTGGGGAAACATCTCGGCGAGCCTGTTCTATAACGTCATAGGTAACCTGCATACTCACTCGATCACTCCCGAAGGCATGCCCGGGGTTCTTGAATATTCGACGACTGTCATTTTCGACTACCTCTGGCCCATCTTCCTTGCCACAGCGGCAACCGCCATAGTTCTCAACCTGCTCCAGACACGCGGCATCATGAGCTTCGAGAGCATCCGTCCGAGACTCAGCAATATCAATCCCGTACAGGGCGTGAAGCGGATGTTCTCCGTGCGGGGTTTCGTCGAGCTTATTAAGGCGATCATGAAAATCAGCCTGGTCATTGCGGTTGCCTACATCTATCTCCGCGCCAACATGCACTCCATCATCCAGGCGCAGACGCTCAGCCCGACTGCCTATCTTCCGTTTTTCGGGGATCACGCGCTCAAGCTGGGGCTTTGGATAATCGCCGCGCTCATCTTTCTCTCTGTATTCGATTACCTCTACCAGTTTTACCAGTTTGAGAAGGACCTGATGCTCACCAAGACGGAGGCGAAGGAGGAGTACAAGCAGATGGAAGGCGATCCGCTGGTAAGGAGCCGGATACGTCAGCGCCAGCGACAGATTGCGCTGTCCAGGATGCTGAGAGAGGTTCCCCGCGCGGACGTGGTGATCACCAACCCGACCCGGGTCGCGGTCGCCCTTCGGTACGAGTCCGACATGCCCGCGCCACAGGTCGTTGCCAAGGGGAAAGGCTCAATCGCTGAGAGGATCATCTCGCTTGCGAAGGAATACGATGTGCACGTTCATCGGGATCCTCCTCTTGCCAGGGCGCTTTACGAGATGGTGGATGTCGGCGGGGTGATACCGTACGAGTTCTATGTGACGCTCGCCGAGATCCTTGCGTATGTCTATCGCACAAAGAAGAAGTACGCGAGGCAGCGACGGCGTCTGGCGACCGCTGCGCGATAGGCAGCCTGTGCCCGAAAATGTTGTTGGGCTGAAACGACAAACGCCTGCAAGGGCGCTTGGAGTTGATTGCATCTCAGTTGTGGAAAGACTCAGAAAAGGAATTCTTCGTCGATGTGGTCGCCGTATCCGTTTGACTTCAGGATCTCGTGGACGTCCGACTCGCATTCGTAATCATCGTCGTCCATGAGTTCATTATCATACGCGAGAGACTCATCCTCATCATCGATCAGCCAGTCCCTGCTTGCGCGGATGAGGTTCGCGGCCCGAGAAGCGGACTCGGCGGGCACGAGTATGCGCTCGCCGGCATACTCGCCGTTATCCTCAGACGAGCCGCCGCCGGGAAAGCCGTTGCCGTTCCAGATGGCCGCCTCGAAACCGTTCGATTCAAGGAAAGTCTTGAGCATTTCCGCCTGCTCGGGATTGTCCAGAACACGGACAGCGAACCACTCGCGGTTCAGGAATGCTATGCCCTCGGAGTATCCGGGGCCCTTGACGAGCGGCCTGCCGCACTCGGGGCATTTCCTCTTGCGTGGTCCGTGTTCATGACTGCAACCGGGACACCAGGGCATTTCCTGTACCTCTCACTCTTACTCGCGTTGAGCACACTCCTCTCCCCTCGAACCTCTTCCAATAATCCGCAGTCTGGAATTTCAGAAGGGGATTCTACTAGACCTCAAAGACAATCTCAATCCCCTTAAGTCCATCTTCACCCTCCTCCTGTATCTCTATTTGATGCCCCTGCGTGGCCGATTCTTGGAAAAAACCCGGGATTTTTCCCGGGTGATTCTATCACTGGCCGAGCGCACTTCAAACGGCGCTACTCGACCGATTTGAGGATCGACGGGTCCACGTGGTCGAACTGCTTCATGTACTCCCGTCTCTCGCTCTTGAGTTCTTTCACGTAATGCTCGATCTCTTCGTCGGTGTAGAAATTGCGCGGATCGAATCGCTTCATATCAACTCCAGGAACTTCCTTCGGTACCATGTAACCGAAAAGCGGCTCCTTTTCCCACTCGATCCGATTCCGGACGAT
>CAYLVL010000225.1:0-4965 GCA_964387135.1 uncultured Planctomycetota bacterium | reverse complement strand
GGGTCAGAGAACCTCCGGGGCCAGGGATACAATTTTCATGAACTTCCGCTCCCTCAACTCGCGTCCCACCGGTCCGAATACACGCGTGCCGACCGGATTCCTGCCGTCCGGAGCAAGGATAACCGCCGCGTTGTCGTCGAACCGTATCCTGCTTCCGTCCGGACGCGACAGCTCCTTGTGGGTGCGCACTATCACGGCCTTCACCTTGCTGCCCTTCTTGATGTTGCCGTGGGGCAGAGCCTTCTTCACGGTTGCCACGATGACGTCGCCGATACGCGCGTACCTGCGACCCGAGCCGCCGAGCACCCTTATGCAGAGTATCTCCTTGGCACCCGAGTTGTCGGCCACTTTCAGGCGACTCTCCTGCTGGATCATCGTCGCATCGTCCTTTCTCGCCTATTGCGCCTTCTCCAGAATGCTCAAAAGGCGCCAGCGCTTGCGCTTCGAAAGCGGGCGGGTTTCCTCTATCAACACGAAATCGCCTACTCCCGCTTCCTCTTTGCCGTCATGCACGAGATATTTCTTCGTCCGCGTGATGATCTTGCCGTAGAGCGGGTGACGCTTGCGTCTGTCCACCGCCACGGTGATCGTCTTCTCCATGCTGTCCTTCACCACGCGACCCTTCAGCGTCCTGCGGCGAGGGGCTTTCGCTTCCGTATTTTCAGCCTTCTCGTTCATGATATTCTCAGCCAATGTTCAGCTCTCTCTCTTTTGCCACCGTCTTGATTCTCGCGATCTCACGCCGCACCTGGGTGAATCGTGCGGGCGACGAAAGCTGCGCGGTCGTGGACTGGAACCGGAGATTGAACATCTCCTTCATGAGCTCATGGTAGCGCTCCTGGAGCTCACGCTCGTCCATCTCCCTGAATCGGTTCAATGTGTCCTTCGATTTCATATCTCTGCTCCCGACATCTACGCGCGCTTGAGAAACTTCGTCTTCATCGGAAGCTTGTGACCCGCCAGCCGGATCGCTTCCTTCGCCAGCTCCTCATCCACCCCGCCGATCTCGAACATCACCGTTCCCGCCTTGACCACGGCAACCCACTTCTCGGGATTGCCCTTGCCCTTGCCCATTCGGGTTTCGGCGGGCTTCTTGGTCAGCGAGAGATGCGGGAATATCCTGATCCACACCTTCCCGCCGCGCTTTATGTGACGGGTCATGGCGATACGGGCCGCCTCTATCTGCCGGGCCGATACCCAGTTGCCCTCCGCAGCCTGGAGCCCGTACTGCCCGAACGCCAGCGTATTGCCCTTTCGGGCCACCCCCCTGGGGTAGCGCCGGTGCGTTTTCCTGTATTTCGTTCTCTTCGGCTGAAGCATCTTTCAGTACCGCCGTTTCAAAAACGGATCCCCCCGAATCAGCTTGTGGGAATGTCCCCACGATATATCCAGACCTTGACTCCGATTACTCCGTAGGTCGTCCTGGCGACCTCGTATGCGTAGTCGATGTCCGCCCTCAGGGTGTGAAGGGGAACCCGGCCCTCACGGAATGTCTCCATGCGGGCCATTTCTGCTCCGTCCAGACGACCCTTCACCATGATCTTCACTCCCAACGCCTTGTTCTTCATGATCCTGTTGATCGTCTGCTTGCACACCCTGCGGAATCTCCTCCGCTCCTCCAACTGCCTTGCAACCGACTGCGCGTTCAGCGCGGCCGAGAGATCGGGACGGTCCACCGACTGTATGTTGATCAGCACCTGGCTGTTGATTTTCCTCTGAAGGTCCCTTCGAACACGCTCGATATTGCTTCCGCCTGAACCGATGATGATGCCCGGCCTGGACGTGTAGATGACAATCTTGACCCTGCCCGGATCGCGCTCTGTCACCACACGATCGACCGCGCCGTTGCGGAACATCTTCTTCAGTTCCCGTCTCAGAACGAGGTCCTCGTGAAGCACGTCCGGGTACGATTTCGGTCCGGCGTACCAGTTGGCGTGCCATTTCTTCGAGATCCCGAGCCTGAAGCCCAGCGGGTGTACTTTCTGTCCCATTAATCCTGTTCTCCCTTCGTTGCGACCACCACCGTCACGTGGCTCGTGCGCTTACGGATGGGGAACGCACGTCCCCTCGCCCTGGGCCGCCACCTTCGCATGACCGTCGCCTTGTCGGCGTAAGCCGCCTTGACCACCAGCGCCTCCACGGGCATCGACTGATTGTGATCGGCATTGGCTATGGCGGACTGCAACGTCTTGAAAACAACTCTCGCGTTCCGACCGGGCATGTGATCCATGATGTTCAGGGCGTCCTGAGCATCCCTGCCCTTGATAAGTTTCAGGTAGCGTCGAAACTTGATATGCGATCCGCGCACGAATCTGCTGGTCGCCTTCGCTTCCATCTCTCACTCCAGACCCTTTGACTCAACCCTTCTTTCCGGGCTTCATCTTGGTGGCTCTGCCGCCGTGACCGCGGAATATCCGCGTCGGCGCGAATTCCCCAAGCTTGTGCCCCACCATCGACTCGGTTACGTAGATCGGAAGATGCTTCCTCCCGTCATGCACCGCGATGGTGTGCCCGATGAACTCGGGTACGATGGTGCAGGCCCGAGCCCACGTTCGGATCACCTTCTTCTCGCCCGTCTCGTTCATCTCGTTGATCCTCGCGAGAAGTCTTGCGTCGACATAGGGTCCTTTTTTGCTGGATCTAGACATGCTTTCTGTCTATCTATTCCTCCTCATCCGTCAGCCGCGACCTTTTCGCCGTCTGCGGATGATGAATTTGTCCGATGGATGGCGCTTCTTGCGCGTCCGGTAGCCCTTCGCCTGCACTCCCCACGGCGATGTCGGGGGTCGCCCGGAATTGGACTTGCCCTCGCCGCCTCCGTGCGGATGGTCGACCGGGTTCATGACCGTCCCGCGGTTGTGGGGCCTTCGCCCAAGCCGTCTCTTTCGTCCGGCATTGCCCAGATGCACGTTCTCATGCTCCAGGTTGCCGACCTGCCCCACCGTCGCGCTGCAATCAAGATGGAACCTTCGTATCTCCCCCGACGGCATCCTGATCTGTGCCCATCCGGCTTCCTTCGCCAGCAACTGCGCGGACATTCCGGCTCCCCTGGCTACCTTGCCTCCGCTCCCCGGAAGCAGCTCGATGTTGTGAATCTCCGAGCCCAGCGGAAGCCTGCGCAGGGGAAGCGAGTTGCCGACCGCCACCGGCGCCTCCGGTCCGGACACCACTTCGTCCCCGACCTTCAGCCCGTTCGGCGCCAGGATGTAGCGCTTGTCTCCGTCCCGGAAATGGATCAGCGCCACGTTCGCGCTCCTTCCGGGGTCGTATTCCAGCTTCTTTACAACACCCGGCACGCCGTGATTGTCGCGCTTGAAATCCACGAGGCGCGTGCGCTGCCTGTGACCTCCCCCCCTGAATCGGACCGTCGTCCGTCCCGTGTTGTTCCTGCCGCCCTTCTTCTTCTTGCCGACCACGAGCCTCTTCTCGGGATCGTTTGTCCGCTCCAGCTCCGGATTGACAAGCTGGGTCATGAACCTGCGGGACGGCGTGTATGGCTTGTATTTCTTGACCGGCATCGCTTACTCAGCCTTTCGGGCGTTCCACTCAGCCCAGATCCTCGTAAAGCTCGGGTATCGTGTCTCCCTTGGCCAGCGTTACATAGGCTTTCTTCCAGTCCGGCTTTTTCCCGGACGAGCGCCAATTGCGCGACTTTATCTTCCCCAGGTACCTCGCGGTGTTGACTTCAATCACCCTGACCTTGAACTGCTCCTCGACCGCCTTCTTGATGTCCTCCTTGGTCGCGCGCTTGTCCACCACGAACGTGTATTTCCCGTCCATTGGCCCGAGGTTCGACTTCTCGGTAACAAGCGGCCTTATAAGGACTCTGTAGGTCTCCATATCCTCATCACACCTGCCATGTGCTCTGAACGGTCTCGAAAGCCTCTCTGTGAGCCAGTACAGTGTCGGCGTTCAGTAGATCGTATGTGTTAAGCCGCTCCGGCGGAAGAATCTTCACAAACGTGATGTTCCTCATGCTTCTCCGGACATTCTCGTGCTTCTCGTCCTTCGGCAGCAGCAGAAGGACGTTTCCCTCGCGCTTCAGCGACCTTATGAAGGCCTTGGCGCGCTTGGTTGACGGCTTGTCTATGCCCAGATCTTCGAAAAGCAGCCAGTCGCCGTCACGGATCCCGCTCTGGATGAGCTGCCTGAGCGCGGCCTTGCGCTCTTTCTTGTTCATCCCGATCTTGTAGTTCCGGTCCCTCTGCGGACCGAACGCCACCGCTCCGCCCCGCCACTGAATGGACCTGATCGAGCCCTGTCGCGACCGGCCGGTGCCCTTCTGACGCCATGGCTTTCGGCCCCCGCCGTGAATCTCAGACCGGTTCTTGACATGCGCGCACGGTATCCGGGCGTTTGCCATCTGCCGCTTCAGGCTTCGCGCGATCAGGGTCTCGTTAGGCTGAAAATCCTCGGGTATCGCGCCGACCGAGACCTCGCCCGTGACCTTTCCATCAATGTCGTATACGCTCAACTTAGTCACGTTCGGTCACTCCCGTCATCCATCCTGTACCGTGCTCCTCGGGACGATCCTCACAAGACCGCCCGTAGGTCCGGGAACTCCGCCTTTTACTGCCAGTACTCCGGATTCCTCGTCGAGAAGAACGACTTCCAGGTTCCTGACCGTCACTCTCTCGGCGCCCATATGGCCCGGCTTCCTGGTGCCCTTGAACACCCTGGCCGCGTCGGTCGCGCCCGATGACATGGGCTTCCGATGCGTCTTGCTGGTGCCGTGGCTCGATGACTGGCCGTGGAATCCGTGTCTCTTCATGCCCCCTGCGAATCCACGACCCTTGCTCTCGCCCACCACATCCACACGATCGCCCGACTTCACAATGCCCCACTCGAGCCTCTGGTTCACCTTGAATGCGCCGGGATCGTCCACCCGCATCTCAGTCAGGTTCCTGAAGGGCTCCCCATCGATCTCCGACTGATGCCCGACTTCCGCCCTGGTAAGCCTGTGCC
>CAYLVL010000224.1:0-5012 GCA_964387135.1 uncultured Planctomycetota bacterium | reverse complement strand
GCTGAACTACCAGTGGGATATCGGGGCCTATCCCTTCCAGTCCCTGATCTGGTTTGACTCGTCGCCGGACGAGCTCAAAATCTACAAGGTCAACCCGTACTCGCCCGCCTATGAGGCCGGTATCCGCGAGGGCGACATCCTTCTGCGGATTGACGGTCAGGAATACGAGAACATTTTCGATGTCTACTCCTATCTGCTGGGCAGCGAGCTTGGGCAGGAAATCATCGTTGAGTACGAGCGGGACGGTCATGGAATGCCCCCCGCTCACATCGTCCTGGATGAAAAGAGGACAAGGTACTACGGAACGACCATCGAGGCATACGCGACGGGACCGTGGTCGTTCGACATCACTCGTTATTCTGCTGACATCACCTACTAATCGGCATCCCTGCACGTTAGGGAACGTTCACGGGAAGCGGAGGATAAAAAGACATCATGCGAAAGCACGCACTAATCCTTATTGCAGCACTCCTGATCGCGCTGCCGGGGAGCATGGCGATCGCCCAGGACGATGCGGTCACCCTGGATCGGGAGGAATTTCCGCCCGTACAGGTTGCGGCGTCATGCGAGGACTGTCTCGTCACCATTGAGAGTGTCGGGCTGCCCTTTGCCGGATTCTCAATCCTGAGTCCCTTCCAGAGGACCATCACGGAATTCGGGGGGACCGGCCTTATCGTCCGGGAGGACGGCTACATTCTTACGGCTCCCAGCAACGTTGAGGACGCCGAGATACTCACCGTCGTCCACCAGGGAGTCGAGTACGAGGCTACAGTGGAAGTGGTGGATGAGTACTACGATCTGGCGCTTCTTCGGATTGACGGGGTGAATCTGCCTGCCGTCAGATGGGGAGACAGCGACCTGGTGGAGCGCGGCGATCCGGTCGTGGTGATGGGCGCTCCGGCCGGACTCGAGAACACCCTGACGTACGGATTCGTGACCAATATCCGCGATTTCCGGGTTGTCGGTCCGCGCGGGTATGACGGAATGCTCGTGCTGGGCGGCTTCGTGGTCGACGCGGCTCTGCACAGCGGCGTGCAGGCCGGGCCGGTGTTCAACAGCCGGGGTGAATGCATCGCGATCGTCAGCAGGAAAGGTCGCGGCGGCGTCGAGAACATCGGTTACACCATGCCCAGCAACCTGGTCCGCAATATCGCCGACCAGATGATCGAGGAGGGACAGGTCTGCCATCCCTGGCTGGGCATATTCCCTCATTACGGGTACGACAGATCGCTTGCCCTTTACATGGGAATTCCCATCAATGAGGTCGATCCTGAAACCGGCGAGCAGTACGATGTCGTCGGGGTCCTGGTTGCCCAGGTCGCCCAGGGAAGTCCGGCCGCCGGAGCCGGCATCGTTCGAGGCGACCTTCTTCTGAGAGCCGACGGCCAGCTCCTCAGGACGATCAAGGACCTTGAGACGATCATCCTCAACAAGGGCTGCGGTGAGCAGGTTGATCTGACTATCATCCGCAACTTCGAGCTGAGGTATGTCATTGTCGATATCGCCGACAAGCAGGAAGATTACGGCAATATTTACATGATGGGCCGCGACGTTTCCATCTGAGTGAGGCCGGCATTACTGAGCAAAGAAAGCGGACCCCGCGACCAGGGTCCGTTTTTCAATGCCGGGACGGGCCGGAATGCTCCCCGTGACGGTTCGGGAACCGCCGTTGCCCGCGGTCCAACGGCCTGCGGAAAGCACCGTCCGGGCGGGCAACGCTGTGTTATAATACCGCACCTGCCCGATGGGGAAATCGGTCGCAGTAATTAGAGATGATCCTACTTGCGATACTGGACGGCTGGGGGCTGGGCGATGAAAGACACAGGAACGCGATAAGCGAAGCCGATACTCCCTTCATGGACTGGGTGGCCCGGGAATTCCCGGGACGGAGCCTTTTCGCTCATGGGGAGTACGTGGGGTTGCCGAAAGGCCAGATGGGCAACAGCGAAGTGGGGCACCTGAATATCGGCGGCGGACGGAGAATACGCCCGGATCTTGTCGTCATAAATGACCAGATCAAGTCCGGTGAGTTCTTCAGGAATCCCACGCTTCTCGAGCTTGTGAATAAGGTTAAGGAGCGCGGCGGGCGGCTCCATGTCATGGGTCTTCTGTCCGATGGAGGTATCCACTCCCACATAAGGCATCTGGAGGCTCTGCTCAAGTTAATTGACGACAACGGCCCGGTGCCGACGTTTCTGCATGCCTACCTGGACGGGCGCGATACAGAGCCGGATGTGGCGGACAAGTTCGTCAGGCAGACCCAGGAGATGCTGGGCGGTCATCGGGAGATGTATTTCGACACCGTCGGCGGCAGATCCTGGGGCATGGATCGGGACAAGAACTGGGAGCGCGTGGAGAAGCACTACAGGGCGATCGTGCATCATGAAGCGTCGGAGCATGCGCCATCGGCTTTGAAAGCTGTCGAGGATGCTTTCGCGCGCGGCGAGACGGATGAATTTGTCACTCCCGCGATCATTGACCTTCCCGATGGCGTTGACGGTCGGGTGCTGGAAGGGGACGGTGTTATCCATTTCGATTTCCGCGCCGACCGCGCGATCCAGATGACCCGGGCGCTTACGGAGAAGGGCTTCAGCGAGTTCGATGTCCGCGAACGTCCCGATATCGACATGGTCACCTTTACCATGTACGACGAGTACCTTGACGTGAAGGTGGCGTTCGAGGGGGAAATCCTGCACGACACTCTTACGGAGATCATCACGGGGTCGGGGGGCAAGGTACTCAAGATCGCCGAGACCGAGAAATGGGCGCATGTAACCAAGTTCTTCAACGGCGGCGAAATGGAGCCCCTTCCCAATGAGGAGCGGATACTTGTTCAATCTCCTCTCGATGTCAGGCCGCATTACGACAAGAAACCCCAGATGAGCGCGTGCGAGATCGCGGACAGGCTTGTAGGGAAGCTGAAGGAGACCGATTATGACCTTGTGGTCGTGAATTTCGCGAATCCCGACATGGTTGGTCACACCGGGGTATTCGAGGCTGCCGTGACAGCCGTGGAGACGGTGGACAAGTGCGCGAAGAGAGTGTACAAAGCCGTCGAGGCTGCCGGCGGAACGATGATCATTACGGCGGATCACGGGAACGCGGAGGAGATGTCCGATGACGAAGGGCATCCGGCCACCAAGCACAGCACCAATCCGGTGCCGTTCTTCATACTTGAAAAAAGCATCACTCTCAGGGACGGGGAGGGAGCGCTGAGGGATATCGCTCCCACCATCCTTGCCATGATGGGCATACCGAAGCCGGATGCGATGACAGGGACCAGCCTGATAGAGTAGGCATTCAGGATCGAGTTTCTGTTTTGCTCCAATCGAGCAGGAGAACGCGTATGGATTTTTCATACACAGAAGATGAACTCGAGATTCTCGATCTGGTCAGGCAGGTTACCGACGAGGAACTTGCTCCCCGCATGGTGGAGGTAGACGAATCGGGCGAGTTCAACTGGGACAATCTCCGGCTTGTCGGCCGTCTGGGGCTTCTTGGCGCTCTGTTTCCGGAGCAATATGGCGGCACTGACCTTGGTTATCTTCTTTACGCGATGTGCGTGGAAGAGATCAGCAGGGGGGATTTCAACACGGGTCTCACGATGTCGGTGCATTCGATGTCGGGGTATTCGATCCTCAAGTTCGGAACCGACGAGCAGAAGGACAAGTATCTGCCCAAGGTCACGTCGGGCGAGATGCTTTTCTCTTTTGCCCTTTCGGAGCCGGACTATGGCTCCGATGCCGCCGGGCTCAAGTGCAGAGCTGAAAAGGTGGATGGCGGCTATGTCCTCAATGGAACCAAGGCCTGGATTACCAATGCCAATGAGGCGCACCTTTTCGTTCTCTGGGCGACGCTCGATCCGGGTCTGGGCAAGAGAGGAATTACCACCTTCCTTATCGAGAAGGGGACAGAGGGATTCGAGGTCGCCAAGAGCGAGAAGAAAATGGGCGGCGGCGGGACGTCCACATGCGGTCTTAACCTGAACGATTGCTTCATTCCCGACGAGTGTCTGCTGGGTGAAGAGGGGAGGGGGCTAAGGGTCGCGCTGAATGCGCTCAGCGGCGGAAGGATCGGTATCGCTGCCAATGCGACCGGCGTCTCTCAGCGTGCTCTTGATGAGGCGCTTGCATACGCCAAGGACCGCATCCAGTTCGGAATGCCCATCAGCGAGTTCCAGGGCATCCAGTGGAAGCTCGCCGACATGGAAACGAAAATCAACGCCGGGAGACTTCTCTACCAGAGAGCCGCGTTTCTCAAGCAGGCGGCGGGCAACGACATCTCCAGGGACCCGATCAAGGAAGCGAGCATGGCGAAGTATTTCGCGACCGATATTTCACTCGAGGTGTGCAGCGAGGCCGTCCAGATCATGGGCGCGTACGGCTATTCACGGGAATACCCGGTCGAACGGTTGATGAGGTATGTGAAGGTTACGCAGATTTTCGAGGGCACAAACGAGATTCAGAAGAACCTTATCGCCAGAGAATTACTCAAAGATTAGGGGGGGAACCGGAAAGAACAAGGAAGGACAGGACAAGTGTCTTTTTCAAGGTGGAGCCTGGTTCCGGTGATCGCGATTGCGGTATTCATCTACGCCGGACTGACATACGCTCAGGACTACTTCGAGGATTTCTCTCCGGAAAGGGAGTTGTTTATCTCGCATGCCGCCATCGATCCGACAACAGGCGACATTCTGATAATCTCCAATACGTGGCGGAACATCAGGCCCAATCTCAGGCGGTTCCATCCCGACGGCAGGGCCGACGAGAACTTCGTGATCCAGAGATATGAGTCTTGCTGCGCCATTCATCCGTCCCTGGTGACAGTCGACGCTGAAGGGAATATCTACACACTGGAGTACACGGGCGAGCTCGGCGGCTTCTTCATCTACAAGCATGCCCCGAACGGCGAACTGGACCTGGACTGGGGTGAAAAGGAAGGCATGACGGAGTCGACATCGCCCATTCTTCTGAATGAAATGGTCGAGGTCGATGAGCCTGAAGAAGATGAAA
>CAYLVL010000223.1:0-5021 GCA_964387135.1 uncultured Planctomycetota bacterium | reverse complement strand
AGGATCATCCCCGGATACGCCGGGATCGGTGCGAGCAAGGGGGCCATCGAATCACTGACCAGATACCTCGCCGCCGAATTGGCCCCGAGAGGCATCGGCGTCAATGCTGTCGCCGGAGGGCTTGTCGATACCGGCTCCCTGAAGTATTTCCGCGAGCATACCGACTGGGTGGATCAGCAGATCGCGAGAACGCCGCTGGGACGTCTCGGTGAGCCGTCCGACGTGGCCAAAGTGGTCGTGTGGCTTCTGAGCGATCAGGCCGGGTGGGTTACCGGACAGATTATCACTGCCGACGGCGGTCTCAGCTTGATGTGATCTGCGAATTGAACTCCGATGTCCGATAAGCAAACGACACCCCCGCTCATTTCCGAGATGAGCGTCATCATCACCGGCGCGACACGCGGCATCGGCGCAGGGATAGCGACGGAGCTCGGCTCGCGTGGCGCGAAGCTCACTCTCGGCTACCTCGAAAAGGATGAGCAGGCAAACGCTTTGAAACAGGAACTCGAAAGCAAGGGTGTTGAGGTCATTCTATATAAAGGCGATCTCAGCTCCAAAAATGCTGCAAGAGGTATCGTCGAGGTTGCGAGCAGCGCATACGATCGCGTGGACGCGCTGGTCGGCAATCTCGGGCCGTTCCTCTGGCGCTCGATCGCCGAGATGTCCGACGATGACTGGGATCGCATGCTTTCGGTAAATCTGACCGCGCAGTTTCGCCTTGTGAAGGAGCTTCTTCCCGGTATGCGCGATCGCGGGTCGGGCAATTTCGTGTTTATCGGGGGCATTGGAAGCGGGCAGGTGTCGGGATATCCGAGAGCCTCGGCATACAACGCGGCGAAGGTCGGGCTTGCAGTGTTCATGAAGAGCCTCGCGGTCGAGGAAGGTCCCGGCGGCATCAGGGCGAACATGATCGCGCCGGGGATAATCGACAACGGCGAGTACAGCGACGAGTTCAAGAGGAAAATCGTAAGCGAAATCCCGCTCGGACTCGTGGGACAGCCGGCGGACATCGCGCATGCAGTCGCATGGCTTCTGTCACCGGAATCGAAATACGTGACCGGGACGGTGATAGATGTCTCGGGCGGCTACCATCTGACAGTTTGATGATACAGAGGAAAGAGCAGGGACGCTTTTTTGAAAAACGCGGGACATCTTTTTCTTTCTCTGGAACACCGCCGACAGCTCGAGCTCCCGCACTTCCACCATTTCCTCCCCCTCCAGACCCAGAATCGCTCGAATCATCAGCTCCGCCGTCTTTTGAAGAAGGCCGGGCCGGATGCGACCCGGCACGTCGGTCGCCTTGTGATACTCGCTGTCGTACCGCCAGTGAACCCACGCGGCCGGCACTCCCACGGCTTCGAACGCCTCATGATCGCTCCACCCTCTTCTCTCGCCCGTATGCACCGGCAGACCCATCTCTGAAGCGCAATCGAAAAGGTATGCCCGCCAGCCGTCATCGGCGTCACCGGTATTATCGATCCACAACTCCGTGCCGACCCCCACCATATCCAGCGAGTTCATGCAGTAGAGCCGGTCGACAATGGACTGATCGGTCGCCATGTGACGAGAGCCATAATGGTGATGATCCCGATTGGAATCGATGATCTCCTCGGAGCCGAAAGCAGCGAAGACAATCGTCCGGGGCGGCACAACATCGGCAAGCACGCGCGCTGTTTCGAGCATGACCGCTATCCCCGAGCCGTTATCGTTCGCGCCGGGCGCGGGATGCTTGGAATCGTAGTGAGCGCCGATGAGAATCGCCTCATCGCTCTCTCCGGGCAATTCCGCCCACAGATTCGAGCTCATACGTCCGTTGTGAAGGATGAAAGATGACGACTGGACAAGATATCCGTAGCTTTCAAGCTCGTAGGCTACGTAATCTCCGGCAAGGCGCTCGTTTTCGGTACCGGCTGCACGAATCCCGATCTCAGACGCCAGCTCGTCGATGTGATCGAGCATGTTTTCGGTATCCACGGAGGAGATCAGCTCATCGATGGACATAAAACGCGGCCCCGTCGGCTCCACTGCTGCGGGAGGAGAAGTCTCGGACGGCTGCGCGTCGGCGACGAGGGCTTCCGAGCAGGCGAAGCCTAGGAATAAGAGCCCGACAAAGGCAAGGTGTCGAATGGTCATCCTCGCATCGCTCCGGGAATCGTGGGAATATTCCTTGACTGATGTTACCTCCATACCGCGGCCCTGGGCAAAGGATGACGGCTGATCACCGCCTTCGCCGCCAACCAGGACACAGGCTCATATCACTTTCTATATCGCCCTGGGAATTGTATAATGTGAGTGGCGAACAGAACGACAAGGGAGACACGGGCGATGTATTCATCTGTCTCCTGACGGGATCAAAAGAGATGGTGCCTTCGCAGGTGGACGACCGAGGTCTGAGCCTTGTCGCGTTTTGCGTTGGCTCTGGAATGAAACCGGCGCCGGCAGGTTTAAGCCTGCGCAGGCTTGTTATTCATTCAGATTATTTTTCTCAGGAGCCTGAACATGAATAGGTGGACAGTGTTGCCAGCTTTGATTGCAGTAATTGCCGGATTGCTTCTCGGCTGCTTCGCGGACGGGAGCGATCCGGTTACACCTCAGTCCGAAACGCAGTTGACTGGGGGAGCGGCGGCGCAGAGCGATGGTGCTTTCACGCATCTATGGGGGTACTACGATGTCACGATCGACGTACCCACGCAGACAGTGGAAGCGGTACCGGTGCGCGGAGCCATGTTCGCCGCCAATGTGGTGCAGTTTCTCAACGGGAATCCCGCGAACCTCGGCTTCCGCATCAACGGCACAGACGTCCAGTCATTCTACACCGATGTGGACATCGATGTCGGCATCACTCATCCCTTTCCCGGCATGACCCAGTACAACGGCTACGACGTGCGCGGCATCTTCATGGGAAACGGTTCCGACGTCATGGACTACAACCCCAAGCTGCGATACCCGAAACTCGGCCCCGATCAGTACGTGATGGCCGATCCAAATGATCCGATGGGTTACGGCTTCGGGGAGCCGGACGGATACACGCGCTGGTTCAACCGGACCGAGTTCCCCAATCCCGGTCTGTTCGGCTACACACCCGGCCTTTGCGCCACTCAGGGCTATTATCCGAGCGCAGTTCTGTGTCCCTACAAGTACTATGCTGACGGCATCGGCCCCAGGGACTTCTTCTGGCCCACCCTCCTGAACAACACCGGAAGGCACGGCGTGTTCAGCGCGGGTATGAAGAACACCAGGAACTACTACATAAGGTTCCCCAACACGCTTGGCATCAAGTTCGGCTACGCGGTCGTGGCGAACTGGGAGTCTCCGGTTACCCATCCCGCGAACGCCCGCGAGGCCATCGCGGTGGATGTGGATATTACGCCCGATGTCTGGTTTCTCGACAACACGTACAACGGCGGACACCTGATCCTCGATATCAGCGTCTTCGACTGGCTTTCCGATCTGAACGCGCAGGGCTGGATGGACGACTACCAGATCATGGTTCAGTCCACCGTTCTGAACAGCGTGTATGAGTTTACCCCGGATGACATGACCCCCATCGGCTCCGGCCCGTACTATTACACCTACCACGTGGAGATCGAGGCGGACAACGTCACCGGCGTAAATGGCAACGAGTATTGGATCATCGTGACCTATCCCGGCACCAATTACCATAATGCTTACGGCGTTCCGGACTACACAGGAAGCGCGAACATCGCTTCATACTTCAGGTTCCCCCTCGAAGTGGCGGATTACCCGATCAACGAGGACCCGATCTGCGACCTGGTCGTGGAAACACCCATGCCTGCCGCTGATTTCAGTCCCACCCCGGTGACATTCGATGCTTCCGGATCGTATGACCCGGACGTATACGATGAGCTCACGTTCTACTGGGATTTCAACGGCGACGGCACGTTCAGCAATGACCCTGGTAATCCTGTCGACGGCTGGATGGGCGATCCGGATCATCCGACCCATCTGTATTACGGGGACTATGCGGGCGATGTGACCGTACGGGTGATCGACGGCAACACCGGCGAGGCCGAATGCTCGCAGCCCGTTGATGTCACAGCGTCCCCATCCAAGAACCTCGAGCTCGAAAGCGATCTTGAGGCCAGGGACATCGCAATCGACCCGACCAACGGGGATCTGCTGGTGGCCTACTTCGATCCTTCACCATCCGAGGACCACTGCGTGTGGAAATACACCCGGTCATCGTTCTATCAAAGCGGCTCGAAGTTCTTCGACAGCGTTTACTATTCATGGAAGATCGAGCCGAAGATGATTGATGTAGCCGAGACGCAATATTCGATGGTTGTCGGCCTCCTTGTCCTGAGCCCGACGTTCAAGTACAACTCCACGGTTGTGTATCGACCCGTTGGCACGGCGGTAGGTTATTACTATTTCACCGGTACGGGTTTCTCCTGCGATGCTGTCGCGATGGGAACCAGCGGCACCTGGGCTGACGAGCTCTGCTTCGTATACGGCAGCATTCCGCCAGACCAGACCAAGCACACGAGCGTGCGATGCTACACCAGCCCCAACTACACAAGCTACGTACTACATGACTACTATTTCACCGGATCGAACTACTGGGGCATCGATAAAATATGGGCTGACTTCGTGGTCGGATGCGAGTCCGACCAGAACGGCGACTACATGTGGTTCCTTGAGGACAGCGACTACTACGCAACTCGATGGGAGCTGCTGCCGGGGCCTTACGGGCTTCAATATGATGATGCCTGTTTCGGCACAGGATCGCAGACCGATGATGATGAGGGCTTCTATCTGCCGAAAGACATCGCTCGCGACGATCAGAACAGGCTGTTCGTGCTCGACGAGCTTTCGGATAGCGACCCTCGCGTGAAGATGTGGATCGTTGACGGGGACGATTGCACCTCCATCGGCGGTTTCGGCGATACGAACGAGCTCGGCGATACGGGCTGCATCGACGGAACCCCGCTGAGAATCGACGGTAGCGACTACGACGGCTACATCGTCGTCCTGCACGGCGGCGATCCTGATCCCTACAT
>CAYLVL010000222.1:0-5036 GCA_964387135.1 uncultured Planctomycetota bacterium | reverse complement strand
CAACCTATGTATGGCGAATACCCGGCATGTCGTTCTACGATTCCGGACCGATTATCCCGTCCAGCCCCCGCGTGGTTACATCGCTGGATGTATCGCCCGATCTTGACGACACCGACGGATACGACGACAACCGCATAGTCATCGTGACATCTCACCATCACGACCAGATATACGTGCTTGACGCGGACGAGCCGTGCCCCCAGAACAATCCGCCGGTCGATGATGTTCCGCCGATGACGACGCTGACCGAACTGACGGGCGCGTACGAGATCCCGTGCATCGCAATCGACGAGGACAATGACATCTGGGCGCTGGAACTTACCATGACTCCGGAGATGAAACTGCATCACTGGACTTATATTGTGGACGACGACACGGGCGGCCCGTACTACACCTACGAGGCGGCGGACGTGCTCGATCTGACTACCGAGCTCGGCACCCAGACTGATGTGTACGACATGGTGGTTGTGTTCTCACTAGACACTCTCTACATCCTGGAGTGGGGCAATGCGCCTTTCAGGGGCAGGATTCACAGGATTGATCTGAGCACGAGCCCGCCGTCCTATGTCGACGCGACGGGCAACATCTTCTCAGTCATGCTTGATACCAGCCAGGTGTGGGAGTACCAGGATTACGGTACCGACACATTGTTCCACTACCTGCCCTTCGGTGGGGACATTGCCGTTGACCACCAGGATTTTGAGAACTGCGGGCCCGAGCATTGCAGGCTCGAGGTCATGGGCAAGCTGGCGACCGGCTTCATGGAAGTTGTCCGCATCGATCTGGGCGATATGAGCATTATGGATCGCAAACAATCCGGGGATGCCCTGCACACCTACCTGTGCTTCGGGATTTCATCCGATCAGGATGAGGCCGACCGGGTGCTTGTCTGCCCGAGCAACGATGTATGGCCGTTCATCAACGCGCCGTACCTTTATCATTGGGTCACGCCACCCGACTGGTAGGGCTGATTTCAGGAAGACAAATGAAAACCCCGGCGCAAGCCGGGGGCTTTTTTGCAGCCGGTTTTACGCTAAGGAGCGAACATTAGCGTCGATGACGACGCTTCGGTTTCCGTCTTTTAGGCTTCTTCTTTTTCGGTTCGGCCGTGACCCTTATCGGCTCGACATTCTCCTCTTCCTCCTCAACATCCTCGCCTGCGCTCAGGTCCGGAAGAGCTTCCTCGTCCTCCCCGATGATCGCGGTCGCATCCCGCCCATCGACTGCCACCTTTTCCGGAGCCTTGCCTCGCATTCGCCAGCTCACAAGAAGCAGACTGGCAACGAAGATGCTGGAATAGGTGCCGGTAAGAACCCCGACCCCCAGACCCAGCATGAAGGTGCGAAGACTGACGCCGCCGAAGACGAGCAGAGCGATAATCGCGAGAAGCGTGGTGGCGGAAGTGTTGATCGATCGCGCCATTGTCTCCAGCAGGCTCTGGTTGACGAGACGGTCGAAGCGAAGATGACGCTTGACCTTCATGTTCTCGCGAATACGGTCATAGATAACGATCGTATCGTTGATGGAGTAGCCGACCACGGTGAGAAGAACCGCGGCAAACGGCGAATTGATCTCGATATTGAACAGCGCATAGACGCCCACAAGGATGAGAACGTCATGGAACAACGCGATAACGGCGAATACCGCAAAGTCAAACGAAAGCCGAATTGTGATGTAGCCGAGAATGAGGATCAGCCCGATCAAAACAGCCTGTACCGTCTTGCCGGTGAGCTCCTTACCGATGAGCGCGCCGACCTCGGTTTCCTCCAGGACCGTGAAATCGCCGCCCAGCTCACGGATTTCATCTTACATCGTCTCCTGGGCTTCCGCATTCTCAAGAAGCCCGGTATCCGCCCGGATTTGCAGTAACAAACCGGGTTGTCCGCTCCCGGTGTCGTCAGCGCTTAACGGAGTTGTCTGAACCGACGGCGCTTTTTCGGTGTATTGGTCGACCAGCAGCTTAATTTCGTGCGAGAAATCCGCGGCATCCCTGTCCGCGGGCCAAGTATCGAATTGAAGCTGGATGATGCTGCCGCCGGCGAAGTCTATGCCCCTGATGAGGGGAAAACCCTCCGTAATCTGATTCCTCACCATCCCCACGATACCGATGAGCATGATGACTACACTTACGGAAAACCAGATCCTCGACTTCCCCACGATGTCGAACCTGGATCGACTGAAGTCCATCATCACTCACCACCCCCCTTCCCGGCAAGTGCCACATCTTTCTCCCTGATTCCAAACAGGGAGTACTTCTGAAGATTTCTGTATCCCAGCGAGCCCTCTAAGAGGAGCCTTGTGAAGACCAGCGCTGAGAACATCGACACGAGAATGCCGAGACTCAATGTGACCGCGAAGCCCCTGATCGGGCCAGTGCCCAGGTTGTAGAGCACCAGCGCGGTAATCAGCGTTGTTACATTGGCGTCGAAAATCGCCAGGAACGCGCGCTTAAACGCGGCTTCCGTAGCCGATCTGAATGTCTTGCCGGTTTTGAGTTCCTCCTTGAGACGCTCGAAAATGATTACGTTGGCATCCACCGCCATGCCCACCGACAGGATGAATCCGGCGATTCCCGGCAGTGTAAGGGTGGCGTTGAGGATTGAAAGCGCCCCGAAGAAGACGATCGCATAAAACGCCAGCGCAATGTCGGCCATGAAGCCGGGAAGCCTGTAGTAGAAAACCATGAAAAGGAGAATCAATATGGCTCCCAGGATGGCGGCCCGCTTGGAGTCCCCGATTGATTTCAGCCCCAGCGTAGGCCCGACCGTGCGGTTCTCAACAATAACAAGAGGCACCGGCAGACGTCCGCTGTTCAGCTTGACAACAAGCTCCTGGGCTTCCTGCTGGGTGAAACTGCCTTCGATGACTCCCCGGCCGCGAAGAATCGGCTCGCGGATTACCGGACAGGAGATGATTACGTCGTCAAGGGCGATGGCGAGGTACTCCCGTACGTGCTGGGCCGTGTATCTCCCGAATATCTCGGTGCCGCTTGGCTTGAACTGGAAGGCGATCATTGGCTCGCCTACCGTGCCGAACTGCACCTCCGCATTCGCGAAGTCATCACCCGTCAGGATCACCCTGTCGGTCGTGATCTCCATCCGGCCTACAGGCTCCTCTTCTTCTTCCTCTTCTTCGGCTTCTTCGGGAGCAGCGCCGGGAGGCTGACCGGACATCGCGTCCCAGATCTCTATCTTGCTTCCCAGCGGCAGCGGCTCCTCGCCAATTCCCACGACCTTGATCGACCCGACATTCGCTCCCAGCAGCGACAAATCGGCGTTCGGATCGCTGCTGAAGGGCGGAAAATCAATCTTGTATTCTGTCAGGGGATCGGTGATCCGGTGCAGCGACTTGACAGTGTCGTCCAGAACGAGCGCGAGGTAGTGCCCCTGGTTCAGGCTGGTGTAGACGCCGAGACGGTTGCCCGGATCGCCCTCCATCCCCGGACCGCCCGGGGCTGACCTCACAAGCTCGATAACAAGGGTCCTGGCGGGCTCTTCGCCCTCCTCAGCCTCCGAAACGCCCATTGACAGGCCGAGGATATCCCCGGGATTTATGATCACCTGCTCGGGCGTGATGAGAGTGGCGGGCTCCTCTTCTTCGGGTTCCTGAATCTCAGGCGCTCCTTCTCCCTCCACTCCCTGCACTTCCGGCTCTTCTTCGTAGTAGGCTGTCTTCCAGACCTCCTCGCCTGTTTCAGGATCGATGTAGGTAAGGCGGGTTCCCTCGGGGATCGGATCGACCCCGGCATCGATGAATCGAAGGGTGGCGGTCGTGCCGATCATCCTCTTGACCCGCTCCGGATCATCCTCGCCGGGTATCTGGACGATTATGCGATCCTCGCCCATCTGCTGGATGATGATCTCTTTCACGCCCTCGGGGTCTAGACGATTCCGGACGATGTTGATCGCCCCGGCAATCATGTCCTGGGTGACTTCTTCCTCCCCTTCAGGCACCTGCGCTTCCAGCAGCAGATCAACACCTCCCACCAGGTCGATCCCCTGCTTGACCGCCGGCTCTCCCCTGCTGGTCTTGAACAGGGGGACGGCGATGGCAAGCACGATTACTATCCCCACCATAATCCAATTCTGAATGCGTTTTTCGGCGCTCATGTGCGGCCGAACCTCCGGTTACGGGTTTCCCAACAGTTCACAGGCTACGCCCGGGCACACGAAAAACATGCAGCCCATGTACCGTGCCTGCTTCCCTCAGGGAACAAACTGTGAATTATAGGTTTCGAGCAATGTCCAAGTCAAACGACGGGAAAGATCTTCCGCGCGGTTTCGAGGCAATTGGGCATCATTGCGTGGTAGACTTCGGCTGGAAATGGGTGAAACCAGGGAACAAGTGACGATCCTGCTTGGCCCGACGGCTGTCGGCAAGACCGCGGTATCGATACCTCTCGCTCGATTACTGGACGCGGAGATCATCTCGGCAGATTCAAGGCAGATCTACATCGGGTTGGACATCGGCACCGCCAAGCCGACAATAGGGGAGCGAACCGGGGTGCCGCACCACCTGATTGATATCGCGCGACCACAGGACGAATTCACAGTCGCCGATTTCCAGAGACTGGCCCTTGAGAAGCTCGAGAAGGTTCGGAGTCGAGGTCGAAAGGCACTGGTGGTCGGAGGAACGGGGCTTTATGTGCGGGCGCTTGTCGATCGACCGGGCTATCAGAACCTGCCCCCGATACCGGAGTTGCGCCAGGAGATTCTCGAGGAGATAAGGGAAAGGGGAGCCGAGACACTCTACAGGGAATTTGCGCGATTCGACCCGGTCGCCGCCGAGAAGATACATCCGAACAACATCCCGAGGCTCGTAAGAGCGATTGAGGTTGTGAGGGCAACTGGAAGACGTTTCTCGGACGCGGTGAATCATGATCGCGAGAAGCCAGAGGAATCGGGCTGTCAATGGCGGACAGTGGGATTGACGATGGACCGGGAGGTTCTCTACGAGCGAATCAACCGTCGTGTGCTGAAGATGATCGAAGACGGGTGGGTCGAAGAGGTAAAAAACCTTCTGGCGCGCGGTCTTAC
>CAYLVL010000221.1:0-5071 GCA_964387135.1 uncultured Planctomycetota bacterium | reverse complement strand
AAATAATGGAAAAAGAAAAAGCACTTGCAGAGAAACTGGAAAAGATAAAAGCACAGTACTTTTATCCTGCGGGCCAGGAAAAGTTACACTATGACATCAGGCGGACGATTTATCAGGTGGCCAAGAAGCACAAAATGCGGTACTATGTTGTTGGTGAGTGTGGTGTCGAGTTTGACCCAAGGGAAGTACAGGATTGGGATTGGTTTGTAGAGCAAACAAAGCGGTGTGGTGTTGGAATAGCGGTAGTGGTAGGTTTCGTGCCAACCAGTGCGCAAGAACGTGTTGCTGATGAATTGGAAGAGATACGTAGAAAGGACAATGTTTCAATTCATCTTGTGCGCGCCAGCGATATAACCAAGGAGTATACTACACTTAATCTGTTACTGGATATAGCAGTAGCACATCACGGTAGACGGTTAGAGAAATAGATTATTCCCGGGTTTAACGAGGGGACGAGGAGAGAGCTATGGCAAAGAAGATTCTTGTTGTAGATGATGAGCCAACCACTGTACAGCTGATTGAATTCATACTAAAGAGACAGGGATATGAGACGATTGCTGCTGAAGATGGCGAACAGGCAATCAAGAAAGCAATGGAGGAGAAGCCAGATTTGATTCTCATGGATGTGATGATGCCTGGCGTTGATGGGGTTATGGCTACGCAGAAACTCAAAATGGAAAAGAAAACATCCGGCATCCCTATCGTTATGGTTTCAGCATTGGGTCTGGAATTAGAAGTAATGCGGGGCCTTCAGGCAGGTGCCGATGGGTATGTCGTCAAGCCATTCAGTTCAAAAGAGATTCTCTCAGCAGTAAAGGAGCATCTTGGTTGAGAAAAAGTAACAGGACTTGTTATTGTAAAAGGTGTATTTATGGTGAGTAAAAACACCAACGACATCAAGAAATTGGAAGAGATATCCAGGCAGATAAGGATTGCAATAATCAAGATGCTTGCCGAAGCGAAAAGCGGGCATCCAGGCGGTTCGCTATCAGTTACGGATCTTCTGGTAGCTTTATATTTTAGCCGTCTAAGGCACAGGCCAGACGAACCTCAGTGGCCTGGCCGTGACAGAGTTGTGCTCTCCAAAGGTCATGCCTGTCCTGCTCTTTATGCTTGTCTTTCGTATTCCGGTTATTTTCCTCGGGAAGAGTTGATGACTTTGCGAAAACCAGGCACGCGGCTACAGGGGCACCCTAGCAGAACGGACAATTTGCCGGGAATTGAAGTATCTACCGGGTCACTTGGGCACGGGCTTTCCATCGGTGTTGGTATGGCGCTTGGTTTGAGAAAAGACAAACATCCATCGCGCGTCTATGTAGTTATGGGAGACGGTGAATGTGACGAGGGCTCAATATGGGAAGCTGCTATGAGTGCAGGTCACTACAAACTTGATAACTTGTGCGGGATTGTTGACTATAACAAATTGCAGATAGACGGAGATGTTGAAGAAGTAATGAGTTTGTCCGATCTTTCTGAAAAGTGGCGTGCGTTTAGATGGGACGTTATTGAAATAGATGGACATAATATGAATGAAATTCTCTCTGCTTACGACAGGGCGGCACAGATAAAAGGTAAGCCAACGGTAATCATTGCACATACTATAAAAGGAAAAGGTGTCTCGTTTATGGAAAGTGCTGTTGGCTGGCATGGTAAAGCACCTAACAACCAGCAGGCAGAAGCCGCACTAAAGGAATTGGGAGAGCGTAAGTAATGGAAAGAAAAGCAACCAGATATGGATATGGTGAAGGGTTAGTGATAGATGGTGAGAAAAACCCGCGTGTGGTGACAATTGGCCTTGACACGACATCTTCCATAGCAATGAATATGTTTCGGGAGAAGTTTCCGGATAGATACTTCCAGCTCGGGGTAGCTGAGCAGAACGGCATGGGCGTTGCTGCTGGTTTGAGTTTGGTCGGGTTTATCCCGTACGTTTGTACTTATGGTGTATTTGCATCAGGTCGTGCATGGGAACAGATACGTACTACTATCTGTTACAGTGATTGCAACGTAAAGATTGGCGGTGGGCATGGCGGGATTACTGTTGGTCCTGATGGCGCAACGCACCAGGCGCTTGAAGAAATAGCGATAATGAGAGTAATTCCAAATATCAAAGTACTGGTGCCATGTGACGCAATAGAGACGCGCAAGGCTACTGTTGCTATTGCCGATATTCCAGGGCCAATATATACGAGGTTTGGACGCACGCCAGTGCCTGTCATAACGGATGAATCCACTCCATTCGAAATCGGGCATGCACATATCTGGCGTCCAGGTAAAGATGTCACTTTGATTGGCTGCGGTATAATGGTTTACGAATGCCTCCAGGCGGCGGAAGAACTGGACAAAGAAGGCATCAATGCAGCAGTACTTAACGTGCATACTATCAAACCAATTGACGAAGAAACAATAGTAAACTTTGCTCGCCAGACAGGCGCAGTAGTGACTGCAGAAGAGCATCAACTTTTTGGTGGCCTCGGCAGCGCAGTCTGTGAAGTACTTGGGAAAAATTATCCGGTACCGGTTGAGATGGTAGGCGTCAACGATAAGTTTGGCGAATCAGGGGAGCCAGATGAGTTGTTGACTGCGTTTGGTCTCACCCATAAAGAAATTATTGAAGCAGTCAGGAAAGTACTCAAAAGAAAGTAAGATTTTTCGTGTGAGACCATCAAGTTACAAACGCGTGATTCTTGTTGTACTTGATAGCGTTGGGGTTGGAGAGCTGCCTGATGCCAGGGATTATGGCGACGAAGGGTCGAATACCCTGGGTAATATTGCAGCTGAACTTGGCTCTTTGACGCTACCGAATATGGAACAGTTAGGACTTGGAGAATTAGTTAACCTTGGACATACTCCATTGAGCCGGAAAGAATTGAAGGGCTCGTTGGGAAAAATGGCAGAGGCGTCAAAAGGGAAGGATACTATAACAGGGCACTGGGAAATAGCAGGACTCATACTTGACCGTCCGTTTCCCGTGTATCCAAATGGGTTTCCAGAAAGTTTGATTAGTGAGTTTGAGAGACGTATCGGGACCCGTACGCTTGGGAATTACCCGTCAAGCGGGACTGTGATAATAGAGAAACTTGGCGAGGAACATTTAAAAACCGGTTATCCGATTGTCTATACTTCTCAAGACAGTGTATTTCAAATAGCAATGCACGAGAATGTGATACCAATAGAGCGGCAGTACGAAATTTGCCAGATTGCACGTGATATGCTTGTGGGTGAGCATTGTGTTGGTCGAGTCATAGCGAGACCTTTTATCGGCAAGCCAGGGAGTTTCAAACGCACCGAGAGACGGCGCGATTTTGGAATCCATCCGTTGCAGCCCACACTACTTGACCGGTTGAAGAAAGATGGGCAGTCTGTTTTTGCAGTTGGAAAAGTTGAGGATATATTCTCTGGACAGGGAATAACCCGGACATTTCATATTAAGGATAATATGGATGGTGTAGATAAGATACTTCATTGTATGAAGAACATGAATGCTCAGGGACTTATATTTTCTAATTTAGTAGATTTTGATATGTTGTGGGGACATCGGAATGACGTTGAGGGCTATGCCAGGGGATTAGTGGATTTTGACCGCCGGTTATCAGAGATAATTTCCGCTATGGAACCGTGTGATATCCTCGTGTTGACAGCGGACCATGGTTGCGACCCAACGACAGCATCAACTGACCATTCGAGAGAATACGTGCCAGTATTGTTATATGGCGGACCTGTAAGAGCCGGAGTAGATGTTGGCGTAAGAAAGACGTTTGCCGATTTAGGGCAGACAATTGCCGAATACCTTGGAGTCGGACCTCTGGAAAATGGCATCAGTTTCCTTGGGGGCATCCTTCAGTAGAAATGGTGAAATTAAGAGAAGACAGCAATTTACTAAAAGCGGAGAAGTTCCTTCGCAATCGGCTACCGGCTTTGCCATCTATTGCAATAATTCTCGGTTCAGGGTTGAGTCCCGCACCACTGAAGCTCGAGAATGAGATAGCCATCAACTATTCGGAAATTCCAGGATTCGTTGCGCCATCAGTAGAGGGGCACTCTGGAATATTGAGAGTGGGAAAGTATGGTGTGCGCACAGTTGTGTTACTTGAAGGACGTGTGCATTTCTATGAAGGTTACGATATGAGGCAGGTTACTTTGCCAGTGCGCGTGCTCGGGAAGTTAAATTGTAAAACAATGATAGTTACGAATGCGAGCGGAAGCACCACTCTAAAATTGCGGCCTGGTACGATTGTCCTTATAAGTGACCACATAAACCTGATTGGAGAAAATCCTTTGCGTGGATTGGTTGACGGCTTTCCGGATATGTCATTTGCTTATGATAGTGAGTTGAGGGTGCTTGCGAGAAAGGTTGCACGGCAAATCGGTGTTTCTGTTGCAGATGGGGTCTACGCTGGGCTTTCCGGTCCAAGCTACGATACACCAGCAGAAGTGCGTATGATAGAGCGGCTTGGAGCTAAGTTAGTCGGGATGTCGACCATTCCAGAGGTAGTTGCTGCAAATGCAGCCGGTATGAAAGTGCTTGGCATATCATGTGTTGCAAATTATGCATCAGGCTTGATAAATGGTCATTTGAATCATGCTGATGTTATATCAAATGCAAATTCAATAAGAAGCAGATTTTTTAAATTGCTTTGTGGCATACTTGACAGGTTACCGGAAGTATAAATTTGGAGGAGGAAAGAATGGCAGATGTAGAAATTCACAGTTTCAGGTTTAAGACACAGCGCGGGAAGACCTTCTTCTTTGACATAAAACAAAACCGTAGTGGAAAATTTGTCAAAATCACCGAGAGTATCCCTCAAGGCGGCAGTTACCGCAGAACTTTCATTACAGTGCCCGAAGAATCTCTCAAGGAGTTTGTAGGAATGCTTGGTCAGGCAGAGGAGTTTCTTGAAAAGGGCAATGGAAAGAGCGAACCAGCCCCAGTGGATGACAGGGCAGTTGGAGGTGATAAGTGAGTGACGTTCTGGACCGTAGTGTGAAAATCGGAATTATTGGAGGTAGCGGCCTTTATGAAATGGAAGGTCTCCAGGACGTACATGAGATAAAGGTCCGCACTCCATTT
>CAYLVL010000220.1:0-5075 GCA_964387135.1 uncultured Planctomycetota bacterium | reverse complement strand
CATCTTGGCGACGCGTGCAGGATTCTTCATCTCGCCGGAGCGCTGACGGACGCGGGATATGATCTTTACGCTGTGTCCAAGCCGGTTTCGGCGGAATTGTTGCGTTTGAGTGGTCTCTTCAAAGAAATACACGAGTACGAACCCCTGTGGGTCAGCAGAAAGGCAGGTTGGCGGAACACGGTTAAAGGGGCGCTGGCGTTCGCGCGCTGGGCGAGAAAAAACCGGTTCTCCGTCTGCGTTGTAACGCACGTGCATCCTTTCAATTATGTCCTTGCGAAGTTGAGCGGCGCGCCGCGGCGCGTGGGACATGCGGGCGCGGGAGCGTACCTGCTGACGGATGTCGTGGCGACGGCGGCGCATCACGGAACGATAGACGCGATAAACGCGTTGGCCGCTCCGCTCGGCATGAGCGTCGAGACGCGCTGGCCTGTCAGGCTTGCGGTTTCGGAGCGGACGAGACTCTGGGCGCAAGAGAGATTGGGAGGCGAAAAACCTGTTCTTCTCGTCCATCCCGGCGCTGGAGGGCCTTACAACCGCTGGGCGCAAAGGAACTTCGCGCGGGTCATAAGGGCGGTGGGGCGTCGGACGGTGGTTGTCCATGGCCCCGGAGAACGAGCAATAGCCGAAAGAGTCGCGGCTTTATCAGGAAACATTCCGGTCGTCGCGCCGCGCAACGTGGAGGGGCTCGTCGCCTTGATACAGGCGGCTGATCTGTTTCTCGGCAACGACGCGGGCCCGTCGCACATCGCCGTCGCGCGCGGTGTTCCGACGATCGTTACTTTCATGCAGGAAGGCAAAAGAGATGTCTGGGGATACGACTTGCCGCATTATACTGGAGTCGAAGTGTTTCGGATGGGGGATGAAGCGGCGGTTGAGACGGTCGCGGAAGCCTGTATCAGAATGACGAAGGAGACGACGTGAGAGATCCGGCTTTGGTAGGCGCTGTGGGCTTGGCCGCGACGAGCGTCGCGGTGATGTTTCTCTTGCGTGGCAGTATTTTGCCTTTGCTGGCGGTCCTTTTTGGAGTGTATGTGTGGTCTTTCTGCCTCGGCTCCTTGGTTCCGAAATGGACCTATACGCTGAAGTGGGTGTCGTTGGCCGGACTTGCGGTGTTGGGAACGGCTTTCGCCCCCAAAAAACGGCTTTTCGAGCAGATGTCGCGCGTTGCGCGACATCATCCGGAGGTGCTCCTCATCATGTCGTGGATCCTCTTGACCGTTCCTCTCGCCCTGTCCCCTCAACGCAGTTTTCTGCTGGCGATAAGCATGTTCGTCGGATTCTGGTTCTGCTATTTCGTCGCGCCTGCGTTCCTTGCAGGCAATGATGCGTTTCCGCGACTGCTTTCCGTCTTCTTTCTCGCTCATGTGGTTTTCCTGTTGCTTAATCTCCCTTCGCTTGCCAGCGACCCTTCTTATCTCTGGATGGGCTCCATCCGCTTCTGGGGCATAACGAACAACGGGAACTATCTTGGATGCGTCTGCTGGATGACGGCGGCCGTGGGGTTGTACTTTTACCTTCGCCGACGGAACCTCTGGTTTTTGTTTGGAACCGTGCTCGCGTTGGTGATGCTTTTCTGCACGACGTCGCGCGCGTCGTGGCTGGCATTTGCTCTTGCGGCTTTCGTCATACTGTGGCGCAAGGCGCGTCCGCTTCTCGTTTGGGCAATCCCCCTGACGCTCACCGTAGCCTTTGCCATTGGGGCACTGAGGCCGCGGATTTTCACCTCTTTCATGCAAAGAGGTCTTCGTATCCAAAAGACAGATGCGCTCGGGCGGCGGGACGTGACCACAGGAAGAATCGACATATGGAGGTCGCAAGTCGTCGATGCATTGAGGTCACCGGTAGTAGGAGTGGGCCTGGGAGGAGTGACGCCGGTATTCTTCAGAGGGGAAAGGTATTGGGGACGCCCCGGTAATAATTCGTATCTGTCAGCACTCAGGGAGACGGGAATAATAGGACTGTTACTGTTTCTCCTTGTGTGGGGCAGGGGCGTCTGGAGGCTGGCGAAGGTGAAGGCGCCCGGAGCCGTATGCGGCTTCGCGTTGGGCTGCGGTCTTCTTGCGCACGCCGTCTTCGAGAATACTATTTTCGGGTTCGGAAACCAGTTCGCTATTTTGTTTTTCACACTGGTAGGGATTGCTGTGAATGAACAGGTTGCGCTTGCTGATCACGTACTCGAGTCCGGCCCCCTATGCGATCGCTCTGTTTCGCAGACTTCGACAGAAATTCCCAGTTGAGCCGACGTGTGTGTTTTATCGGTCGAAGCGGGAGGCGACCAAGGGCCAGTGGGGACTTCGCTTCGGTGAGTTGGACGTGAGGTTCATGGACGAGAATTTCAAGGACTCTCTTACGGCTCTGCTTCGTTCCATATTGTGCGCAAGACCGGATGTTGCGCTGCTGCACGGATGGCCCGGCAAGTTCGTTGCCCTGCCTTTGTTCTTCAAGTTCGCAGGTATTCCGTTCCTGTTGCGCGGTGACGCGAACGACAAACGGAAACTTTCCGCTTTGCACCTCCTGCGCAACCAAATCTTTTTAAGGATGCTCATACGCCAGGCAACGGCGGTCGTAGCCATAGGTACCAGCAACCGTTCATTCTGGAAGAGGTTCGGAGCCGCCGATGGTGACATTTTTTTCTCTCCCTTCTGCGTGGACACAGACTATTGGTTCGCACAGGCCGCCAAAACGTTGCCCAGGCGCAGCGAAATACGCCGTCGTTTGGGGCTTGACGACAGGGTGGTGGTCCTTTCGGTCGGAAGAAATGCTTATATAAAGGGCTTTGACACACTGGCCAAAGCGGTTAAACAAATCCCAAAAGCAATTCTTGTTCTCGTTGGGGATGGAGCCAACGACGTTTTGGTGGAAAGAATCATAGAAGAACACCAGTTAGAAGGGCGTGTGAAAAAAGTTTCTTTCGTTCAGCAGGATGAACTTGCGGAGCACTACGCGGCTGCTGACGTCTTCGTTCTGACTTCTCGTCACGAGCCCTGGGGGCTTGTCATAAATGAAGCCATGCATTTTGGCCTTCCCATTATCGCAACCAGCGTCTGCGGAGCCGTTGATGATCTGGTCGTAGACGGCGTAAACGGTTTCGTTGTCCCGCCTGAAGACCACGAAAACCTCGCTGACAGACTGGGCGAACTGCTCAGGACCCCATCCCGAAGACGCCGGATGGGTTTACAGTCGCGCCGAATTATTACGGATTGGAACATAGACCGTGCCACTTGCGGACTATGGCGTGCTATCCTCTACAGCGTTGGTCGTAGGAGACAACTGTGGGCAGGCAGGTCTTGATGGAACTGGTCAGGGGGAGTGTAGGTGGAGCAAAAATGCTCCTCGCGCCCCCTATCCGCATTTTCTACAGAAAATTCCTGAGTCGTTGTGGCGCCGTTTCATCGGCGGCAGAATAAAATTAGTTATGTATCTGGACAATTTGCGCTTTCGATCATTGGCTGGAGAGGTATGGTGGGAATTGCGAAAGTACGCGGAGCAAGATGCCTTTTGTGCAACGGCCCTGTGACTCTGCTTGGTAAGAAGAGGGGGTACCATATCGCTTCGTGTTCAAGGTGTAAATTCGCCTTTGCTTATCCACGTCCCTTGAGTGTTTTCTTAAAACCACCTTGGAAAAAGCAAGGACGCGGTGATCAAGAACCTACATTAGACGCAATATTACGTCGGGAAAGGGAGGAGCCCAATAGCACTATTGATGCAAAACGGATGATCGGCCGCATGAAAAAGTACTTACTTGCACACCGCCTGCCGCTCACCCTTCTCGACGTAGGGGCCGGGAACGGCTTTTTCAGTCGGGAGGCGATAAGAAACGGGTTCAAAGTGGTCGCGATCGAGCCGGAAACCCGGCGCCTGGGGATTCTTTCGCGGATCGCCCCCGAGGCCGACGTAAGAGGTGTCTTTTTCGAAGACCTCGAATACGAAGAGCCGTTTTCCGCGATACTCATGAGCCAGATACTGGAACACGTACCGTTCCCTCTTGACTTCTTAACAAAAGCGTTTCGCCATCTTGTACCAGGCGGGATACTTGCCATTGCCGTCCCTAATTTCAACACTTACCTTCGCTTCCTGGTTGGTTTGAAAGACCCCCTCATATGCCCGCCGATTCACATCAATTACTTTACGTCAACTTCGCTATGTCTTTTTCTCCAACGGGCCGGATTTACCCCAATAAAAGCCTCGTATGTTGCAAGAGTTTACCCTTCCAATTTCAGACGTTACCTGAGATTCCCCTCGCCACTTGCTCGAATGGCGGCCAGTTTAGCGAATCGGACAGTCATGCGAGCAGTTTGCCATATGGGCAAAGGTATCACGCTGGAGGTTCACGCGGTCAAGGCCGAAGAGAGAACGTGATGAACGACGAGTCGTCAAGTGTATGAACAACTTGCGTTGACAACTGCGGACTTGGAAGGAAAATGCATGAAATCCAGGCGGATATTGATGGAGATGGTCGGAGGAAGTGTGGGCGGCATCAGAACCTATGTGCGGCATTTTTTGCGGGTTCTGCCGCACGTGGACAAACGCAATGAATGGTTTGTCTTTGTGCATCCGAAAGTTAAGGCGGAGGAGAAGTGGGACCTCCCGCCGCGCATAAAGGTGTTGGCAAGTCGATTTGCCCTCAGGTCGTGGCTGCATCGCATCATATGGCAACAGGTGTTCATTCCCTTGTTTGTGTTGCGGCGCAGGATCGACGTTCTTTTTTCCGCCGCGCAGTTCGGCTCGCTTTTCGCTCCCTGCCGCCGTGTCGTCCTGCGCCGTAACGCGTCCTGCTTCGGCCCGATATACTTGAAGAATCTGCTCGGGTGGACGCCTGTCGACGACAGTCTCGTGACGCGACTGCATCGTGTTCTGACGCTGCTGAATATTCGCTTCAACCACGCTGTTTTGACGCCGACGAAGGCGATGCGGGAGATAGTCGGTTCCTGCTACCGCATCCCTCCTCGCAAGTGGTGTTTTGCTCATTACGGCTTTGCTGACAAACGTCCCACGGTCCCGCTACTACCGCGGACCCGGATGAGGAGGGTTGTGTGCGGCACCCATCCCACGTTGTATAAGAACTTTTTAACTGT
>CAYLVL010000219.1:0-5085 GCA_964387135.1 uncultured Planctomycetota bacterium | reverse complement strand
GGCGATAGAATATCGCCCCTCCGTAATGCAATCGCTGCTTTCTTCTCCGAGGGGCGACTCGGTTTGGAGGGGCGACTTGCAGTCGCCCGGAGCGGCGGCATAATGCCGCCGTACTAGTTACGGCCTTGCAATATGGGCGACAACATGTCGCCCGTCCGGGCGATAGAATATCGCCCCTCCAAGAAAAAGCCGACCCTGGATCAGGGTCGGCCTAGTCAAATTCAGGTTGGAACTGAACGATCAACTGTAGTCGAACACCGTCGCAAGCACGTTGCCCGCGACGTCGATTCGCGTCACGTGGATCTCCCAGTCACCATCGTCGGTGTCCAGGAAGTGAACCTTGCTCTCGACCAGGGCAGGATTCGTGAAGTCGCCGATTGACTCCAGGAAAGCTCCGGTAACGGCGTTGTAGAGAAGCACTTCGCCGTGATCCAGACACCAGTAGTTGTAGGTGGCGAGCACGCAGAGGGTGGGATCGGACGGGTTCGGCTCGTAGTCTGAGCGCGGGGGCAGAATCTCGATGTCCTTACCGTCGGCGAGGATCTCCTCGTCGATCCAGTAGTTGACATCGATGGTCATCGTGTGCCACACAGCGTCATCGCCCCAGCCGGGGGTAGTATCCATAATGCCGTAAACCTCGACCTGCGGGCCGCTGCCGTCGTCCTCGAGGATGTAAAGCTGGATCACGTCGCCGTCCTCGGTATACTCAATAACGTCGATACCCAGGATGTTCTCGGCTGCGACGAAACCATCGCCGGAGCCCACGAACGCGTCCAGATTCCCGACGTAGAGCACGTGATCGTGCGTGTACGTGGCGGGCATCGTCCCGATGACCACGAGATCTCTCGGTGAGTAGCAGGTCGAACCTGCTGAGAACAGGGCGTACTGGCCAAGGCTGAAGTCGTCGCAGACATCGACCGGGAGGCTGAGGGCGTCGTAGTTGGTGAGATCGAAGTAGTACCTGCCCTCGTCCGGAGCGGGACCGAGGTGCAGGGCGGGGGTCCTGTCAAAAACGCTCCAGACCTGCGTGTTGTAGACGCCGGACGCGGCTGTGGGCCAGAACATATCCCAGTTCTCATTGGTGAAGCTGAACGCGCCGTCATCGGCAGCGTCAATGCGGACGACCGGGTAAGGCTGATAGGTGTCGTTGGTCGGATCATAGCTGTACAGCCCGACGTAGTTGGAATAGGAAGAGTAATGGGCGTCATGCTTGATGATCAGGTCGCAGGTCTTCACGTCCGTGTCGATCATCAGGATGTTGCTGTCGCGCGGGCCACCGGGATCAGCTATGACGCCGAGATCCAGGCTGCAACCGCCGCTGGGAATCCCGTAGTCGGTGCTGTGCCAGTCCAGAGTCCCGCTGGGAGCGACAACCACGATGTCGATGTAGTCGTAGAGGTCATCGGTGGTGGCGAGGCTGTCGGCGATGATTCGGCAGGTGTAGGTGCCGGGAGCGATACCGGTGGTGTTGATAAGACTTCCGGTCCACTTGACTCCGCCGATGTTGATGAGCGAGATGAGGCCGCCGGTGATAGGCGTGGTATCGACAAAGACCGAATCCACATTCCACTGGTGATCGAGAACATCCACGGTGATCACGCCGGAAACGGTAGTGCTGATCGGGTTGCTCAGAGCCTGGCTGGAGATCTCATAGGGATCCTCACAGAACGAAGGCCAAGAGCACTCGACGAGCAATCTGGCGGGAAGTGTGACCACCGAAGGAAACTGGATTTCGAAGTGCTCGGTGTAATTGGTGAGTGCACCGAAGATGCGATCCGGAGCGGTCTTCGCATAGGCGCGGAACGGGTTGATGTCGTCCGGTCCGAACGGGTTGAAGAGCTGCGTGTAGTCATCCGGATTGAGCATCTCGAATCCGGAAGCCGGATCGGCAAGCATGAGACACCTCACGTCGAACACGTCAACCATCGTGGCGTTCTCGAGGGTCAGGTCGAACTCGAGAATGCGGGTGACGGGATCCCATGAGGCGGCCGAAGCCCAGGCGTGACCTGCCATGTAGCTGGTGATGTCGTAATGGGTTTCCGCCTGGCGGGGCTCCACAAGGGTAAGCTCACCGGTCTCGAAATTCAGATCGAGCTCGTATAAGCCGAGGATACCGTGGCCCTCGGTCTGGAAAGCGCGATCAGCTCCCATCAAGCCGCTGCTCGACGGAGCGGTAGGATCGGCGGCGTTATCGCCACAGCCGAGTCCTCCAATCAACGCAGTAATGGCCACAACAATCAGTAGGATTGAGAGAGTAGATTTCATAGCTGGACCTCCTTCAAGGTTTGGGGGCTATGTGTGCCCTTTTGCGGTCGGGGCATACAGGTGCACTCGCTGTTCCAATCGTCCGGACCTACGACCGGAAAAGCGCTCCCCGCAAACCCGCTACTGATACGGGCTCTGGAAGGTCGTCATTGAACGCTTGTTCGATTCCTCGATGGGTGATTCCAGTTCCTCGCAGAATGAGAGGGAATCCGGCATTCTCGTCCGGACGCCAGGAGGTAGCGTCCTGCATGATTGTGCCTGCCGTTCGAGCTTAAATCTGTTAAACTATCGGCCGCGACCGCTATCAACTATCAAAAGCGTGGAAAACAGGCTGAATCCCAAGGAGAATCCATCGTGAGACTAGCTACAATCTGTGCCGTACTGGCACTCGTCACCCTTATCGCGCAGCCCGTGTTCGCGGACGAGGCCCGGGACTACATAGATAACGAGATAGCCGATTGGACCCGCATCGGGGTGAGCAACGGCTACGAGATACTCGGAACTTACATCGGAGAGGTAGGCTCAGAAGATGTTATCTATACTTTTGATCTGGCTCCGGGCACGTATCGACTGTACTCCTCAGGGGGATCGCGGATCGAGGACCTCGATTTGTTCGTGAACGACACGGAAGGACGGCAGCTCGGGAGCGATACACGCAGCGACAAGATTCCCATCGTTCAGTTCCAAATTGCTGAAAGGACCGAGGTTGAGGTCAGAGCGCAGGCGTGGTCGTTTGTAGCGGGATACGAGCTCGGTTATTTCTGCCTGCTCGTCACGGCGGTGACGGAAGGCGAGATTTATGAATTCGAGGGAGAGACAGTATTCGCGGTGGAGGGTCAGGCGGTCGAGGTGGAGATGGAGGTCGAAGAGGAAGAAGATATGGAGGAAATGGAAGGGGATCGGGACGATTTCCATGCGGAAGTCGAGGAGTATTCAGGATACTGGGCGGAGTACGAGGCGGAGCTCGGGAACGAGGTTGTGGAAAGCGAAATAGTGCTCATCGATGGGATGACCTACAGCATGGTTTTCGAGCTGAAGGCCGGGTACTACGAAGCCTACGCAACCCCGGACTCGCGCTGCCTCGATCTCGACATGACCATCTACGACGAGTACGGGGAGATTCTCGATGACGATCATCTGGACGACAACTTCCCCATGTGCGAGTTCTTTCTGCTCGATGACCAGGAAATCGAGCTGGTGATCGAAGTGTACGAGTTTTTCGAGGACTATGATGAGACATGGGCGGGCTACATGCTGGCTTTCGTGAGTGCGATGGACGACGAGTCAAGACAGGATTATATCGATAATGAGTATGACTGGATGGTCTCATCTACGGAAAACACGGGTGAAGTGATGATAGACGGCGGTATCGACATGCTGGACTATCGGCAGGATTCTGTGACGATGGAATTCGACCTGGAGGAGGGCAGCTATTTCTGTCAGGGTACCGGCGGACTTGCGATGGTCAATCTCGACGTGGCGGTTTACGACGACGATGGGGAGATTCTCGATGAGGACGTACTGGACGACAACTATCCGATGGCGTGGTTTGATCTGTATGAACCCGAGACTGTTACGGTTGAGTTCACGGCGATTGAGTTCCTCGAGGGACTCGAGGATGCCTGGTTCGCGTGGATACTCACAGAGACCGGGGATTATTACGAGGACTACGAAGGTTATGACTCGTACTGGAGCGGCGACGAGGAGGAGCTCATTGATAGCGCCGAAATCCTGGGTGAAACATGGCTGGCGAGCATAGAAGCGCACAGAGAGGAAATCATCGATGAGTTCACCGAGCCGATTTATTACGAGGGCGAGGATGATGGATGGTCTCACGAATTCGAGCTTGACCGGGGAGTATATTATTTCTACGCGCAGGGCGACGATATCTGCACGACCGACATCGACATGGTCATCTACGACGAGGAAGGCGAGATAGTTGCGGAGGACTACTACCCCAATAACTCGCCCGTCTGCGTCGTGGAAGTCGATCGTCGAGGGGGGACGTACAAAGTTGCGATTATGGCGTACTGGCTCGACTGCGAGGTGGGTTATTTCAAGCTGTACGTGACGAAGGAGTAATCAGGGAGCCTGTAACAGTCGGGGACGCCTTTTCGCCCGGAGGCGAAGAAGGTGTCCCCTTTCTTTGCTTGCTTTCTTTGTGGTTTTTTTTCAGGGAATCAGTCTAATCCTCGCACACCAGGATGCAGAAGTAGTCCTCGAAGTGCCGATCCGTGAATGACCAGACCTCCACCTCGATCTCGACGGTAGTGCGGTAGGGCAGGTATACCCAGACCGCAGGGGAGGCATCGGGGTCGATATCCTCGGCCACCTCCCAACCCCCGTCCCAGTACACGTGCAGGTCCAGATCCTCGATCCACCGCCCGCCGCTCGCAAAGACGACGTAGTGACCACGGGGAAGAGTGAGGCTGTAGCCGCGCGTGTTTGAGATCTCGCTTATGTCGTCCATGATGGGATCGAGGCCGCGATTGTACGCGCAATCGAAGAGATGATCCAGCCTGTCCTCGACCGCGTCGCGACGACTGCGATCCGACCAGTCGCGATCCCAGTCACGGTGCCGATCGCCGTCCCATTCGTACCACCAGTCGCACCAATCGTCACGCCAGCAATCATCACCCCAGCGCCCGTCATCCCATTCATCCCACTCGTCCCATTCGTCCCAGTCATACCACTCATCCCAGCGGTCATGACGACCTCGGTGTCGCCCGCGATCACCCCGCCAGTCATCGTCTCTCCATTCGTCCTCCCACCGATCACGATCCCTGTCGCGCCACCGACGATGCTCATCATCCCACCAGT